>NZ_JAGXJM010000299.1:0-270 GCF_019091445.1 Streptomyces sp. GbtcB7 | reverse complement strand
AATAATCACCAAAGAACAATTGAACCAGGTCATATTCTATGCATGTTGCATTGAATTTTATAATAAATTCAAGAGCAATAAAGCATTCGATTTGTGGCTTTTAGCCTGACAACAGAAATTAGAAATGCTGCAGATTCATGTTAGACCTTCCAAGATGCCCAAGATCAAGCCTCATATGACTGCAGTAGTAGCTCGTGCAAACCAGCAAACAATGAGCACAGTTTCAAGCATTTGGCAGGACATAAAAAGGAAAAGTTGGACGGCAGGAAC
>NZ_JAGXJM010000298.1:0-270 GCF_019091445.1 Streptomyces sp. GbtcB7 | reverse complement strand
ATGAGAGAAAGATGCTCGTTTACGCTCTTCTATCATATGCTACTATAGTGGTTAGCTCCTTGAGTAAACAGTAATACAGTGGGGAACTCCTTTTGTCTTAGCTGCCTCTTTCTTTGGCCTGTGTGAGTTCACCTTGGATTGCAAGCGACGAATTACCGGATGGGAATGAGGTGTAGCCATATTCCAAGCTTCTGTCTTTACTTAAAGGATGCTTCTCCATTATCTACTTGGAAGGATAGAATCGAAATTGGAGCAAAAGGACGAAACTCT
>NZ_JAGXJM010000297.1:0-270 GCF_019091445.1 Streptomyces sp. GbtcB7 | reverse complement strand
CCATCGTGCGGTCCTGGACGTAGTAGAGGTGCGCCGCGGTGAGCGCGCGTCGGATGTCATCGGGGTCCAGGGTCTCGTCCACGCATGACAGTGTGCACGTATGTGCAACCGGACTGCAATCCCGTCCATGGCTGTCATGATGGTGCCAACGGCTTCTTCGGGAGCGGTCTGAGGCGAGCGGGGCGACAGCCCGGCAGAAGTGGGAGTGTGACGTGGACACCGAGACCCGTAAGGCGACGACGGCGCTGCGCGAGCGGCCGCAGGCGGACG
>NZ_JAGXJM010000296.1:0-270 GCF_019091445.1 Streptomyces sp. GbtcB7 | reverse complement strand
AGCAGAATGCCAAAACCTATAGGCTACAGTTGCATTGACGAAGCCACTGCAGCTTTGACCAATGCCCTTGGTGACCTGCAACCTCACTGACCTGTGCCCTTGACAGATCGCGTCGTGTGCCGTGACCTGACTTGTGATGCGCGCCTGGTGACCTGCATCCTCATTGGCGGTCAAGCATCTGTCACGTGACTCGTGCCCTTGGCGACCCACGATGTGCACCCTCGGCATCCCTCTTGCCCTTAAGGACCCGTCACCTTTTGCTTCGTTTTG
>NZ_JAGXJM010000295.1:0-270 GCF_019091445.1 Streptomyces sp. GbtcB7 | reverse complement strand
GCCGACCTCGGCCACGACGACGAGACGACCCTCGTGGCGGGCCTCGCGGCCGCGGGTCTCGAGATCGACGCGTGCGAGCGGTGGTCGCTGCCGCCCGGGCCGGGTCCGGTCGTGGTCGTCGCCGCCCAGCTGATCGATCCGCACCGCGCGGCGCGCCTCACGGCGGAGGACACCCCGCACCTGCCGATCGAACTCGCCGGCGACCGTGTCGTCGTCGGCCCGCTCGTCGTGCCGGGCCGGACGGCCTGCATCGCGTGCCTCCACGCGGAC
>NZ_JAGXJM010000294.1:0-270 GCF_019091445.1 Streptomyces sp. GbtcB7 | reverse complement strand
GCACTTCCCGGCCGCGGAGTCACGGGAACCGTCGATGGGCGAACGGTGCTGATCGAGCGGGGCGCGTCCACCGCCGACACCATCGGAACGGTTGTCGTGGTGAAGGTCGACGGCGCGACCTGGGGCACGATCACGTTGGTCGACCGCATCCGACCGGATGCTGCCGCCGCAGTGCGCGAGACCGTCGCGGTGACCGGGAGTCCGGCGCGACTGCTGACCGGGGACAACCCGGGGACCGCCGCACACGTCGCGACACAGACCGGCGTCGAC
>NZ_JAGXJM010000293.1:0-270 GCF_019091445.1 Streptomyces sp. GbtcB7 | reverse complement strand
AACAAAGGAAGTTTTGTGAAGATAGAATTTGGTTGATGATTTCCACATAAACAAAAGAGTTTTCCGGATATTTATACCAAAACACCTAATAGATATTGAATTATGACTAGTTTCATGTCTTAATGAACTAGACCGTGCAAATGATACTCAACAGTAGTTTTAAGTATCTGCTAAGTCACTATAGCAGCAACTTTCTCAGTACATAACATATGCTTAGTTTAAATGCAGATTTCTAGGAAAGAATAGCACTATATCCAACTGGCAAGAGCA
>NZ_JAGXJM010000292.1:0-270 GCF_019091445.1 Streptomyces sp. GbtcB7 | reverse complement strand
CCCCGTACGGCCCGGTAGAACCGCGCCGCCATGCGCTGCCCCCCCCCGGAGGGGGGGAGGAAAGCGGCGTAGGAGGCGGCGGCCAGCGACTGCAGGGCCCCGGTGTGGATGAGCGTCCACGAGAAGTGCCCGCCGACCGCCTCGGCTGCGGCCCCGGCGCCCTGCTCGTACAGGTGGGGCAGCTGGCGGGCCACGAACGCACCGGCTTCGGTGACGGAGCGCCGTTGGAAGTCGACGATGGCGGCCTCGAATTTGGCGAGGGGGGCGGCA
>NZ_JAGXJM010000291.1:0-271 GCF_019091445.1 Streptomyces sp. GbtcB7 | reverse complement strand
AGAAGAGCTTGCGGGCCAGGCCCTGCCGTTCCGCGGAGGGGGACGCCCCCCCGAGGCCGGGCCCCCAGGTGAACAGGAACAGGGTCCCGGACAACTTCACCAACAGGGCGTTGGGCACCGCCCCGCAGTCGAAGCTCTCGGGACACATGGGGCGGAGGGGCGGCCGAACCTCCCCGAGGCCCGGGGGCTCCCCGGCGGGCAACGCCCCCACCCGCGCCGGGGCCGGGCTCTCCATCTACGCCACCACCCGGTACGCCAAGAGGCCCACGGG
>NZ_JAGXJM010000290.1:0-271 GCF_019091445.1 Streptomyces sp. GbtcB7 | reverse complement strand
GTCTCACACGTGCTATATAGTTTTTGGTTTTACAAGTTTTTCACTCTTAATCATCGTAGAAAGATCAGATATGATTTTTTTGAGAAACAAAATTTTGTTTTATTTTTTCGTTGTGCATGTGATGCTCTCTCATATTTCCCAACAGAAGTCTCAATCCTAGATCTATCGATCATGATCTTCAAATTGCTCCTTTAGTTCTTTTGTAATCAATTGGTGCTAGAACAATTCATCCTACATGGTGTGATATAGGCCCTACGCAGTCTTCAGCTTA
>NZ_JAGXJM010000029.1:0-151219 GCF_019091445.1 Streptomyces sp. GbtcB7 | reverse complement strand
CGTACTGACGGGCCGGAGGGGCGGGGTGAGGGGGGCGGGGGTGGGGGGGTGGAGGGGGGTGGGTGGGGCATCGGCCCCCGGCCTCGTCCTCAATCGCCGGACGGGCTGAGTGATGCGGGCCGGGTTGGGTGGGTGGACCTGGGGGTGGGTGGGGCATCGGCCCCCGGCCTCGTCCTCAATCGCCGGACGGGCTGAGTGATGCGGGCCAGGGTGGATGGGATGAGTGAGGGTGGCCGGGGTTCGGCCTTGGGTCGCATCCTCGAACGCCGGTCGAGCCGAGGCTCTTAGGGGCGCGGGGAACTGCGCGCCCAGCCCCCACCGTCCCGCAGGCGAGAAAACACCCCGCGGGGAACTGCGCGAGCAACTCCCCACCAACCGTCGGCCAAAAGGCAACAGGCGGCCGGAATTTCGGGGCGCAGCCCCGCCTTGGGGGCGCGGGGAGCTGCGTGAGCAACCCCCGCTCACCCGCAGTCGAAGAAACCCACCCCCGAAAAACGAGGCCCAGGAATGTTCCGGCGCCGTTGGGGCAGGCGCAACGTACCCCCACGGGATCCGGCCCCGGCCGGTCACCCCGACGGCGGTCGTCGTGTCATCCTCTCCCGGACCGGCGGCCGCCGTCGGGGGGCTGTGGGGTGGGCCACACGGGACCCGGCCGTCCGGGATCCTGGATGCGCGATAGCCTGACGGCGGATCTCTCTTGACGCCGAGAGATCGATCATCGGTTCCTTTGATCGATCATTGCGGTGGACGCAGGGGACGATCCTGCACCCCGGGGCAGGGACGCCCCACCGCCTGCTGTCATACGGAGAACGCCATGACCCGCACTCCCGTGAACGTCACCGTCACCGGCGCGGCCGGCCAGATCGGTTACGCCCTGCTCTTCCGCATCGCCTCCGGCCAACTGCTCGGCGCGGACGTGCCGGTCAAGCTGCGCCTCCTGGAGATCACGCCGGCGCTGAAGGCCGCCGAGGGCACCGCGATGGAGCTCGACGACTGCGCCTTCCCGCTGCTCGCGGGCATCGACATCACGGACGACCCGAACGTCGCCTTCGACGGCACGAACGTCGCGCTGCTCGTCGGCGCCCGCCCCCGTACCAAGGGCATGGAGCGCGGTGACCTGCTCTCCGCCAACGGTGGCATCTTCAAGCCGCAGGGCAAGGCCATCAACGACAACGCCGCGGACGACATCAAGGTCCTCGTCGTCGGCAACCCGGCCAACACCAACGCCCTCATCGCCCAGGCCGCCGCCCCGGACGTACCGGCCGAGCGCTTCACCGCGATGACCCGCCTCGACCACAACCGCGCGCTGACCCAGCTCGCGAAGAAGACGGGCTCGACGGTCGCCGACATCAAGCGGCTCACCATCTGGGGCAACCACTCCGCCACCCAGTACCCGGACATCTTCCACGCCACGGTCGCCGGCAAGAACGCCGCCGAGGTCGTGAACGACGAGAAGTGGCTCGCCGAGGACTTCATCCCGACCGTCGCCAAGCGCGGTGCCGCGATCATCGAGGCCCGTGGCGCGTCCTCCGCCGCCTCCGCCGCCAACGCCGCCATCGACCACGTGTACACCTGGGTCAACGGCACCGCCGACGGTGACTGGACCTCCATGGGTATCCCGTCGGACGGTTCCTACGGCGTGCCCGAGGGGATCATCTCCTCCTTCCCCGTCACCACCAAGGACGGGCAGTACGAGATCGTCCAGGGCCTGGACATCAACGAGTTCTCCCGCGCCCGTATCGACGCCTCCGTCAAGGAGCTCGAGGAGGAGCGCGACGCGGTCCGCGGTCTCGGTCTGATCTGACGTACCCGGCTCACCTGAGTCACTCGCAACTCATCGGCCCCGCCCGGGAAGTGTCCCGGGCGGGGCCGACGCATGCGTACAGAAAGTACGCATCGAACGTACGTGCTTTCTCGCTGTATCCGGGGATACACGGGGAGTAACTCTCGCTATCGTCGTGACGTACGGTCCGGTAGGGGAGCGCAGGGCTGCTCAAGAGAGCTGGGGCGCGGCCGGGGAAGACACACGGGGGTGGTCCCAGTGACGGAATCGGAGAGACGGTACGCACACAGCGAGGCGACACGGCTGTTGTGTGCCGGAGTACATCTGGACACCGTGTTCCGGGCACGGGTCATCGACGAACTCATAGGGCACGAGGAGCGGCCCGCGGCACCGTCCCTCGGTGTCGACGTCGTCGCCGTGCTCGCGCACGCGCTGCGCGCGCGCCGCAGGGAGGCGCTGACCGGGCTCGGGCTGCTGGCCATCTGGGTCGTGTTCTTCCTGGTGGAGATGGTCCGGGCGGCCACCGGCGTCGCGGACGCGGGGGCCCAGGGCTTCGCGGAGGCGTTCGGCGCCCTCGCGGTGTTCTTCTACGCCGCCGTCAGCTTTCTGCTGTGGTCCGCGCGGGCCGCGTCCGGGTGGGGCATGAGCATGTACGCCGCGAGCCGGGACGAGTCCGCCCGGCTGCGGCTGCCGCGCAGGGCGACCGCCTGGGGGCTCACCTTCATGGCGCGGGCCGCGGAGATCGCCTACTGGGTGTACGCGTTCACCCAGTTGCTCCATGACCCCTTTCTGGTGATCTTCCCGCTCCTGCTCACCTTCGTGATCGGCGCCCACCGCTCCCAGGTGGCCGCGGTCATGAGCGTCGAACTCTCCCGGGACGCCTTCGCCCGTACGACCGTGGCACTGCCCATGGGCAGCGAGCGTCAGCTCCGGGTCGCGCGGGCCGTCACCTGGGAGCAGCACGCGTCCGTGGCGCTCTACGACGCCCACCGGCCGTTCGTCGGCGCGGGAAAGCCGTACGAGCCCTGGTCGTTCGCGATGGAGATCACCCCCGCCAAGAAGCCGTTCGACGGCCTGAACGGCAAGCTGCCCGAGCAGACCGGCGACGGTTCGGCGAACGGGCACCGCCCGCCGGTGCAGTTGACCAACCGGCAGATCCTCGACCTGGTCGTACCGAAGCTGGAGGCGCTGCGGGAGTCCGCCGCGCGCACCAGCCGGGACCGGCTCAAGGACCTGGAGGTCGAGGAGTTCGTCTACCTGCCGTACGGCGTGGGCCGCAATCAGGGCGTGTACGAGCCGTCGTCGGCCCGGCTGCACCTGGACGGGGCGGTGGACGAGGGCGGCGAGGCGCGCCGTCACTTCCTGCGCGTCAGGGTCGGCGCCTGGGACGAGCAGGTGGTGGTCTCGGTGCTGGTCCGCGTCCACACGCAGGGCGGGATGCTGGTCCTGGAAGTCGTGCCGCACGTGCTGGGGCCGATCTTCGAGGAGTACCGGCGTGTCGACTTCATCGCGGCCTCCGGGGAGGGCGCGACGGGGCGTGAGGTGCTGCGGACGGTGCTGTCCGCCCCGGCGACGGGCGTGGTGGCGGGGTTCTCCATGCTGCGCACCCTCGTCCAGTGTCTGCGCACCTGGCTGGCCCGGCCCGAACAGGCCCCGCCGGACGCCCCGTTGGTGTCCGTGCGGGAGATGGGCAGCACCGACCGGCTGTCCCTGTTCCAGGAGATGGACGTCAGCCGTTACATCAAGACCGTCCAGGACCGCATCGCGAGCGGGGTGCGTGAGGCGCTGCGGCGCAGCGGCTGCGAGACGGGCAGCTTCGAGCAGAACATCTTCAACGTGGCCGCGGGCGGCCAGTTCATCGGGCAGATGAGCGGTGGCACCGTGGTGGGCCGGATCAGCAAGAGTGCCGTCTCCATGGGCAGTGGGGGCGCGTCGTACAACGAGGGGGACAGGGATGACTGAGGGCTCGGGCGGGCGGGTCGACCGGATCACGCGCAGTGCGGTGAACTTCGGCGACCACGGCACCGCGAACTATCACGAGGCGCCGCCCGCGGCCGGCGCCGACGAGACGACCGTGGCGCTCCTGGAGGCCGTCCGCACGTTGCGCGATCATCTGCGGCTGCTCACGGAGACCGACGACACGACCGGGCTCGACGGCGAACTGGCCGTGGTGCAGGGGGAGATCGAGAGAACGGGCCAGGCGGACCCGGCGCGGCTCGGCCGGCTGCGGATGCGCCTGGAGACCGCCGCCGCGGCCGTGGCGGGGCTGGCGTCGACGGCGGCCGTGGTGCAGGTGATCGCGCAGCTGGCCGGTTAGCCGTCGGCGCGGGATGGGTCTAGTGGGAACGGGGTGACGAGGTGGCGCAACGGTGGGACGAGGACCGCCAGCGGTGGGTCGACGACGACGGCGCGGGCGGGCAGGGCAGGGGCGGGGCCGGTGGTGGCGGGGTGCCGCCGGACGCGGAGCAGCAGTGGTGGGCGTCGGCGACGACCCAGGCGGGGCCGCCGCGCCCGCCCGAGACGCCCCTGCCGCCACCGGCGTGGTCCGGGCCCGGCGGGAGTTCCGGCGGCCGGGGTCCGGCCCCCACGGACTCGCGCCGGCTGCTGGTGGTGATCGTGGCCGTCGCCGTCCTCGCGGGCGGTGTCGGAGGCGCGGTGTGGGCGCTGACCAGGGACGATTCGTCCGGGCACACCGGCGCCGACCCGTCGCGCCCGGCGGTGACCGTCACGGCGACCCAGAGCGTTCCTTCCCCGGACACCGGGTACACCTCCGGGAGTCCGGACATCTACGCCGGTTCGGGCGGGTCCAGCGACCCGGCGACGCAGCCCACGACCCCGGATCCGTTGCCCGGCTACAGCAGGTCGGTGGATTCGGTGGGCTACACGGTGGACGTGCCCGACGGCTGGGTACGCGAGGAGGTCCAGGGCAAGCTGGCGCCGGTCGTCACCTACACGGCCCCCGGCGGCAGCAGCAGGCTCATGCTGTTCGAGGTCAAGGAGAGCTCCCTGGCCGAGTCGTCGTCCCAGGCCGAGGCGATCTCGGAGAAGCTCCCGGGGTACCGGCTCATCGCGCGGCAGAACGGCACCGGCTGGACGGAGGTCACCTACCGCTACGACAGCCCGCAGAAGGGCGCCACGCACGTGGTCGACCACCGTTTCCGGGCCGCCGACGGCACGCTCTACGCGATCAACGCGAGCGGCCCCGAGGGCGTGGACATGACGGGCCCGCTCACCACGGCCCTGAACTCCTTCTGCCCCACCGACACGAACTGCGCGAGCAGTACCTAGGGCCTGTCGTTCGGATCCTCCGACGGGCGGGGCAGCCGCTTCTCGAACCAGTGGGCGGCGTAGACGTTGTCGTCGTAGCGCGGGATCTCGGTGTAGCCGCACGCCCGGTACATCGCCTGCGCCTCGGTGAGCACCGCGTGGGTGTCGAGGCGCACGACGCCGTACCCGCGCGATACGGCCGCCCGCTCCAGTCCGTCGAGGATCCGGCGGGCGAGGCCGAGCCGCCTGGCCTCGGGCCGCACCCACACATGCCGGATCTCGCCGGTGTCCGGTGCGAGCCGCCGCAGCGCCCCGCACCCCACGGGACGCCCTTCCTCGTAGGCGACCAGAAAGGCACCCGAGTCCCCCGACACCTCGTCGGGCCGTACGAGGGCGGCGGGGTCGAAGCCCTCCGGGAACCGCGCGTCGATGTCGGCGGCGTACCCGGCGAGGCAGTCGCGCGCGTCGCGCGACGCACCGTCGACGGACTCGACGGTGATCGCGGCCAGCCGCAGCAGCCGCTCGGCGGCGGCGATGGCGGCGGTGAGCTCGCCGCGCCGGCGCTCGTCGAGGGAGCCGAGCAGCCCCTCGGCCAGCGCGTCGGCCCGCCGGTTCTGCTCCTCGACCTCGACCCGCCCGGCCGGTGTGAGCTCCGCGACCCGTAGTCGGCTGTCCTCGGCCGGCACGCTCACCCGCACCAGCCCCTGCGCCTGCAGTGCCCGGACCATCCGGCTCAGGTACCCGGCGTCCAGGCCGAGCCGGCCGCGCAGCTCCCGCAGCGAGGCCCCGTCCCCGATCTCGAACAGCAGCCGCGCCTCGCCGAGCGGCCGGTCCTGTCCGAGGTAGTGGTCGTCGAGGGCTCCGATGCGCCGGGTGAAGTACCGGTTGAAGCGCCGCAGCGCCCGTACGTCCTCCGCTGACACCGACCGAGTCATCCTTTGACTCTAGTCAAAGAAAGCACACCTCCGAGGTGCCGATCACTCTCAGCCTGCGTTTTGCCGTTTCTGGTCGTATTTCCGCTCTTTTTTCAGTGACGCCGGGCACTTTTGGTCACTGGTTGTGCATGCATTCCGGGTCGAGGGGCAGGCGCTCCCGGTCCCCGAGAGTGACACGCGTGTGACACACGGGCACGCAGGGGCACGGAACAGGAACGGAAGGCAACACCGACCATGGCCGGACACCAAGCGCACCAGGCTCAGCAGGCACAACAGACCCTTCACGTGGGTGGAGAGTGGCGGGAGGCCGTCTCACGTGCCACCCGCGAGATCCTCGATCCCGCGGATGCCAAGCCGTTCGCCGTGGTCGCGGAGGGTGACGAGCGGGACGCGGACGCGGCCGTCGCCGCCGCCCGCCACGCCTTCGACACGGGGGAGTGGCCCCGCACCCCCGTCGCCGAGCGCGCCGCGCTGCTGCGCCGCGTCGCCGACCTCCTCGTCCGCGACCGCGAGGAGCTGGGACTCCTGGAGAGCCGCGACGCGGGCAAGACCCTGGAGGAGGGGCGGGTCGACATCGACTGTGTCGCGGACGCCTTCCGGTACTTCGCCGACCTCGTCGTGGGGGAGGGCGGCGGGCGGGTCGTCGACGCCGGGTCCGCAGACGTCCACAGCGTCGTCGTGCACGAGCCCGTCGGTGTCTGCGCGCTGATCACCCCCTGGAACTATCCGCTCCTGCAAGCCAGTTGGAAGATCGCGCCCGCCCTCGCCGCCGGGAACACCTTCGTGGTCAAGCCGAGCGAGATCACCCCGCTGACGACGATCGCGCTGATACGGCTGCTCGCCGAGGCCGGCCTGCCCGCCGGGGTGGCGGGCCTCGTGACCGGCCCGGGACACACGGTGGGCGCCCGCCTCGCCGAGCACCCCGACGTCGACCTCGTCTCCTTCACCGGCGGCCTGGTCAGCGGCACGAAGGTGGCGCGGGCCGCCGCGGACAGCGTCAAGAAGGTCGCCCTGGAACTCGGCGGCAAGAACCCCAACGTCGTCTTCGCCGACGCCTGCGCCACGGAGGAGGACTTCGACACCGCCGTCGACCAGGCCCTCAACGCCGCCTTCATCCACAGCGGCCAGGTCTGCTCGGCCGGATCCCGGCTCATCGTCGAGGAGTCCGTGCGCGAGCGCTTCGTCGCCGAACTCGCCCGCAGGGCCGGCAGGATCAGGCTCGGCCGCGGCACCGAGGACGGCGTCGAGTGCGGCCCCCTCGTGTCGGAGGGACAGCGCGAGAAGACCGAGGCGTACGTGGCCTCCGCGCTCGCGGAGGGCGCGGTGCTGCGGGCGGGCGGCCGCCGCCCCGAGCCGTCCGCCGAACGGCCCGCCACCGGGTACTTCTACGAGCCGACCGTCCTCGACCAGTGCCACCGCGAGATGAAGGTGGTCCGCGAGGAGGTCTTCGGGCCCGTCCTGACCGTGGAGACCTTCCGCACCGAGGACGAGGCCGTCGCGCTCGCCAACGACACCGAGTACGGGCTCGCGGGCGCCGTCTGGACCACCGACGCGGGCCGCGCCCGCCGCGTCGCGGGACGACTGCGGCACGGCACCGTCTGGATCAACGACTTCCACCCCTACCTCCCGCAGGCGGAGTGGGGCGGCTTCGGGAAGAGCGGCGTGGGGCGCGAACTGGGCCCGGCGGGCCTCGCCGAGTACCGCGAGACCAAGCACGTCTACCAGAACCTGGCGCCGAAGCCGGTCCGCTGGTTCGCGGGCCGACCCCGGTGACGTAACCCCACCACCCCACACCGCACTTGCCCCTTGCACCCTGGAGCACCCCCATGCACGAAAGCACGCACGAGAACGCGTCCGAGAACACGTACGACTACGTCGTCATCGGCGGCGGCACGGCAGGCTCCGTCATCGCCTCCCGTCTCACCGAGAACGCCGACGTGACGGTCGGCGTCATCGAGGGCGGTCCCAGCGACGTCGGCCGTGAGGACGTCCTCACCCTGCGCCGCTGGATGGGCCTGCTCGGCGGCGAACTGGACTACGACTACCCGACCACCGTGCAGCCGCGCGGCAACTCGCACATCCGGCACAGCCGGGCCCGCGTCCTCGGCGGCTGTTCGTCCCACAACACGCTGATCGCGTTCAAGCCGCTGCCGTCCGACTGGGACGAGTGGGAGGCGGCGGGCGCCAAGGGCTGGGGCGCGGTGCCCATGGAGGCGTACTTCGCGCGGCTCCTCAACAACATCGTCCCGGTCGACGAGAAGGACCGCAACGCCATCGCCCGCGACTTCGTCGAAGCCGCCCAGGGCGCGCTGGGCGTGCCCCGCGTCGAGGGCTTCAACAAGAAGCCGTTCACCGAGGGCACCGGCTTCTTCGACCTCGCCTACCATCCCGAGAACAACAAGCGCTCCAGCGCGTCGGTCGCGTATCTCCACCCGGTGATGGACGAACGGCCCAACCTCACGCTGCTGCTGGAGACCTGGGCGTACCGGCTGGAGCTGGAGGGGACGCGTGCCACGGGCGTGCACGTACGCGCCAAGGACGGCACGGAGAGCCTCGTACGGGCCCGGCGCGAGGTCCTGCTGTGCGCGGGCGCGGTCGACTCGCCGCGGCTGCTGCTGCACTCCGGGATCGGGCCCGCCCACGACCTGGCGGAGCTCGGCATACCCGTCGCCCACGACCTGCCCGGCGTCGGCGAGAACCTGCTCGACCACCCCGAGTCGGTCATCGTCTGGGAGACCAACGGGCCGATCCCGGAGAACTCGGCGATGGACTCCGACGCGGGCCTGTTCGTGCGCCGCGACCCCGAACAGGCGGGCCCCGACCTGATGTTCCACTTCTACCAGATCCCCTTCACGGACAACCCGGAGCGGCTGGGCTACGAACGCCCGGCGCACGGCGTCTCCATGACCCCCAACATCCCCAAACCGCGCAGCCGCGGCCGCCTCTACCTGACCAGCGCCGATCCATCGGTCAAGCCCGCCCTCGACTTCCGCTACTTCACGGACGAGGACGACTACGACGGCCGCACCCTCGTCGACGGCATCCGCATCGCCCGCCGGATCGCCCGCACCGAGCCGCTCGCCGGCTGGCTCAAGCGCGAGGTGTGCCCCGGGCCCGAGGTCACCGACGAGGAGGAGCTGAGCGCGTACGCCCGTCAGGTCGCGCACACCGTCTACCACCCGGCGGGCACCTGCCGGATGGGCGCCATGGATGACCGACTGGCCGTGGTCGACCCCGAGTTGAGGGTGCGCGGCCTCGACGGTCTGCGGATCGCCGACGCGTCCGTCTTCCCGACGATGCCCGCCGTGAACCCGATGATCGGAGTGCTCATGGTCGGGGAGAAATGCGCCGAGCTGATCGGGGGCGGTGCGTGATGAGTACTGATTCCGTCTTCTCCGTCGACGGCCTGTGGAAGGTGTTCGGGCCGAAGGCCGAACGCGTCCCCGCCGACCCCGGACTCGCCGCCCTCAACCCCGCCGAACTCCGCTCCCGCACCGGCTGCACGGCCGCCGTCCGGGACGTCAGTTTCGACGTCCGCAAGGGTGAGGTCTTCGTCGTCATGGGGCTGTCCGGCTCCGGCAAGTCCACGCTGGTCCGCTGCCTCACCCGGCTGATCGAGCCGACCGCGGGCGCGATCGTCATCGACGGCGAGGACGTACGCGCCATGGACAAGAACCGGCTGCGGGAACTGCGCCGCCACCGCGCCGCGATGGTCTTCCAGCACTTCGGCCTGCTCCCGCACCGCTCGGTGCTCGACAACGTGGCGTACGGCCTGGAGATCCAGGGTGTCGGCAAGGCCGAGCGCCGGAAGCGGGCCGCAGAGGTCGTCGCCAAGGTCGGCCTGGAGGGCATGGAGCAGCGCAGGCCCGCCCAGCTCTCCGGCGGCCAGCAGCAGCGCGTCGGGCTCGCCCGCGCGCTCGCCGTCGACCCCCAGGTCCTGCTCTTCGACGAGCCGTTCAGCGCGCTCGACCCGCTGATCCGGCGCGACATGCAGGAGGAGGTCATCCGGCTGCACCACGACGAGGGCCGCACGATGGTCTTCATCACCCACGACCTCAACGAGGCGCTGCGCCTCGGCGACCGCATCGCGCTCATGCGCGACGGCCGTGTCGTCCAGCTCGGCACCCCCGAGGAGATCGTCGGCTCGCCCGCCGACGACTACGTCCGCGAGTTCGTCCGGGACGTACCGCGCGAACAGGTCATGACCGTCCGTACGGCCATGCGGGCCGCGTCCGCTGCGGAGGCCGCCCGGGGCCCGGCGCTCGCACCCGACGCGACCGTCTCCGAGGCCATCGAGGCGGTGGCCCGCTCGGGCGACCCCGCCCGCGTGATGGACCAGGGACGCTGCGTCGGCGTCGTGGACTCCGCGGCGCTGCTCGGCGTGGTGGCCGGCGCGGACACGCCCGCCGGAGCGGACACGGCAGCCGCCGGGGCGCCGGACGGCCCCCGTGGGGAGGCCGCCTGATGGCCACCGTCACCGCGACCGTCGGTCACTCCGGCGTCTCCGCGCTGCTCAAGAACCTCCGCGGACACCGGGCCGTCGGCAAGCTGCTGCTGCTCGCCGTCGTGGCGGCCGTGATCGTCCCGGTCCTCGACTCCCACTGGGCGAGCGGCACCTGGCCGGGCGCCCTCACCGTCGACCTCTCCGCACCCCTCGGCCGAGCCAGCGAGTGGATCATCGACAACCGGGACAGCCACCCCCTGTTCCTGTACTTCTTCGGGTACGTCAGCAACGCCGTCGTCCTCTCCGTGCGCGCCGTCTACGTGGTGCTGCTCGCGGCGGGCTGGGCCGGTGTGACAGCCGTCGCGGCACTCGTCGCCTGGCGCACGGCGGGCGTACGGCTCGCGCTCGGCACGGCCGCCGCGTTCCTCGCCTGCGGACTGCTCGGCATGTGGGTGCCGACCATGCAGACCCTCGCGCTCATGGTGGTCGCCGTCCTCGCGTCCGTTCTGCTGGGCGCGCTGCTCGGCCTCGCCGCCGGTCTCTCCGACCGCACCTACCGCGCGCTGCGCCCCGTCCTCGACACCATGCAGGTGCTCCCGGCGTTCGCGTACCTCCTCCCCGTCGTCCTCGTCTTCGGCATCGGTGTCCCCGCCGCCGTCCTCGCCACCGTCGTGTACGCCGCCCCGCCCATGGCCCGCCTCACCGCGCTCGGCCTGCGTGACGCCGACGCCGGGGTGATGGAGGCCGTCACCTCGCTCGGCGCCACCGCCCGCCAGCGCCTGCTGACCGCCCGCCTCCCGCTGGCCCGCAAGGAACTCCTCCTCGGCCTCAACCAGACGATCATGATGGCCCTGTCCATGGCGGTCATCGCCTCCGTGATCGGCGCGGGCGGCCTCGGCGACCGCGTCTACCAGGCGCTGGCCTCCGTCGACGTGGGCGCCGCACTCGCCGCCGGCATCCCGATCGTGCTGCTCGCGGTCGTCCTGGACCGGGTGACGGGAGCGGCGGGGGAGCGGCTCGGCTCGGACTCCGGGGCGACGGCAGTGCGCTGGGCGTACGCCGCTGCCGCGGCCCTCGCCGTGGCGCTGGCCGGACACCTAGCCGGCCGTCTCGACTGGCCCGCCTCCTGGACCCTCTCCATCGCCGAGCCCGTGAACCGCGTCGTCGACTGGATGACCAACCACCTCTACTCCGGCGTCCCCTACATCGGCGGCACCGCCGACTGGGCGGGCCACTTCACCACCTGGGTCCTGGACCCCCTCCGGGACGGCCTCCAGTGGCTGCCCTGGTGGTCGGTCCTGCTGATCGTCGCCGCCCTCGCCTGGCTGATCGGCACCTGGCGCACCGCCCTCACCGCGGTCCTCGCGATGGCCGCGATCGGGGTGCTCGGCGTGTGGAAGCCGTCCCTGGACACGCTGTCGCAGGTCCTCGCCGCGGTCGCCGTGACCCTCGTGCTCGGCTTCGCGACCGGTATCGCGGCGGCGCGCAGCGAGCGCGTCGAGCGGCTGCTGCGGCCGGTCCTTGACGTCTTCCAGACGATGCCGCAGTTCGTCTACCTGATCCCGGTGGTGGCGCTGTTCGGCGTGGGCCGCGCGCCCGCCGTGGCCGCCGCGGTCGTCTACGCGCTGCCCGCCGTCGTCCGCATCACCACCCAGGGCCTGCGCGCCGTCGACCCGGCCGCGCTGGAGTCGGCCCGCTCGCTCGGCGCCACCGGCGCCCAGCAGCTGCGCCAGGTCCAGCTGCCGCTGGCCCGCCAGTCGCTGCTGCTCGCCGTCAACCAGGGCGTCGTGCTCGTCCTCGCCGTCGTCATCATCGGCGGTCTGGTCGGCGGTGGCGCACTCGGCTACGACGTCGTGTTCGGCCTCGCGCAGGGCGACCTGGCGACCGGTCTCGTCGCCGGCGCGGCGATCGTCTGCCTCGGCCTGATGCTCGACCGGGTGACCCAGCCGACCGCACGGACCACGAAGAAGGGAGCGTGACATGCGCCTACGTACGACTTCGGTGATGGCCGGTGCGGCCGCGCTGCTGACGCTGACCGGTTGCGGCGCCGTCGACATGACCAAGCAGGCCTCGCCCTTCGCGAACGCGCGGGGCTCGAAGAGCCTGACCCTCTCCGTCCAGTCCTGGGTCGGCGCGCAGGCCAACGTGGCCGTCGCGCAGTACCTGCTGGAGCACGAACTCGGCTACCGCGTCGACACCGTCCAGGTCGACGAGGTCCCCGCGTGGGACGCGCTCAGCCAGGGCCGGGTCGACGCCATCCTGGAGGACTGGGGCCACCCCGACCAGGAGAAGCGGTACGTCGAGGACAAGAAGACCATCGCCCCCGGCGGGGACCTGGGCGTCACCGGGCACATCGGCTGGTACGTCCCGACGTACTTCGCCAAGCAGCACCCCGACGTGACCGACTGGAAGAACCTCGACAAGTACGCCGACCAGATGCGTACCGCGGAGAGCGGGGGCAAGGGCCAGCTCATGGACGGCTCGCCCTCCTACGTCACCAACGACAAGGCCCTGGTGGCCAACCTGAAGCTGAACTACCAGGTGGTGTTCGCCGGTTCGGAGGCCGCGCAGATCACCCAGATGAAGCAGTTCGCCAAGGAGAAGAAGCCCTTCCTCACCTACTGGTACTCGCCCCAGTGGCTGTTCAAGAAGGTCCCGATGACGGAGGTGAAGCTGCCGCCGTACAAGGAGGGCTGCGACGCCGACACGGCCAAGGTCGCCTGCGCCTACCCGCACACACCGCTCCAGAAGTACCTGAACGCCGACTTCTCGAAGAACGGCGGCAAGGCGGCCGCCTTCCTGAAGAAGTTCAAGTGGACCACCGAGGACCAGAACGAGGTCTCCCTGATGATCGCGAACGACAAGCTGTCGGCGCAGGACGCGGCGAAGAAGTGGGTCGACAGCCACGCGTCGACATGGCGCGCGTGGCTGTCGTGACCCCGACTACCGCGCACACACGTTGATCGGGCCCGGGATCCCCGCCCGCAGCAGTGGCAGTACGTCGACGGGGGCGCCGACCGGATACACGCGGTCGGCGCCCGCCGGGACGTACAGCGCGGCCTCGGCCCCGCTCACCGCGCGTATCCCCCCGGCGGGATCCGACGGCTCACCATCACCCGGTTCCAGCCGTTGATCGCGGTGATCAGGGCGATGAGATGCGCGAGCCGGACGTCGTCGAAGTGCGGTCCTCCGCTTCCTCCCAGGCGTTGAGGAGCTGGAGGACAGGGCCCGCCCGACCGTCGGGTCGAGCACCTTCGTACGCTCCCTCGTGGCTTCGCCGCGCTCCGTCACTGGTGCCGGCCCGCCTCGTAGTGGCCCGGGACCATCCGCGTGCTCACGCCGAACCGGTTCCACGCGTTGATCACCGTGATCGCGGCGATCAGCTGCGCCAGCTCGGCCTCCTCGAAGTGCTGGGCCGCCTTCTCGTACACCTCGTCCGGTACGAATCCGTCGGTGAGGACGGTGACGGCCTCGGTCAGCTCGATCGCCGCGAGTTCCTTCGCCGTGTAGAAGTGCTTCGACTCCTCCCACGCGCTGAGCTGGACGATCCGCTGCACGCTCTCCCCGGCGGCCAGCGCGTCCTTGGTGTGCATGTCGAGGCAGAACGCGCAGTGGTTGAGCTGCGAGGCACGGATCTTCACCAGCTCGCGCAGCTTCGGCTCCAGCCCCTGCTGCGCGGCCGTCTCCAGCCGGAGCATGGCCTTGTAGACCTCGGGGGCGTGCTTGGCCCAGTGCAGGCGGGGGCTGTGCTCGGGGGCGTACTCGGCGGTGGTGGCGGTCGTCTCGGTGGTGGTGTCGTTCGTCGTCATGCTCTCGACCCTACGAGCGAAGCAGCCCAGGAGTATGGTCCATTTACATGGCGAAATCTTGGGCCACTTTCGGGGTCGACCTCCACGTCGAGCCGACCGGACCCGGTGTCCGCAGAGGTCTGACGCAAGCCCTCCGCGAGGCGGTCCGCGGTGGCCGCCTCGCGCCCGGCACCCGGCTGCCCTCCTCCCGTTCCCTCGCCGTCGACCTGGGCGTCGCCCGCAACACGGTCGCGGAGGCGTACGCGGACCTGGTGGCGGAGGGCTGGCTCACCGCCCGCCAGGGCTCGGGCACGAGCGTCGCCCGCCGCCCGGTGCCGGCCCCCTCCACCACCTCCGCGCCCGGCCGCCCGACCCACGCCCGCCCGGCGTACGACCTGGTCCCCGGCTCCCCCGACCTGTCCTCCTTCCCCCGCGCGGCCTGGCTGAAGGCCTCCCGCCGCGCCCTGACCGTCGCCCCGCACGAGGCCCTCGACTACGGCGACCCGCGCGGCCGGGTGGAACTGCGCACCGCCCTGGCCGGCTATCTGGCCCGCGCCCGGGGCGTCCGCACGGACCCGGAGCACATCGTCATCTGCTCCGGCTTCGTGCACGGCCTGATGCTGCTCGGCCAGGTGCTGCGCGGGCGGGGACTGAACTCGCTGGCCGTGGAGTCCTACGGGCTCGACGTCCACTGGCGGCTGCTGGAGCGGGCCGGGCTGCGGACGGTGCCGCTCGGATTCGACGAACTCGGCACGCGTACGGAGGAGTTGGCGGCCGGCCCAAAGGGCGGGGACGCGCTGGGAGGCGTACGGGCGGTGCTGATGACGCCCGCCCATCAGTTCCCGATGGGCGTACCGCTGCACCCCGACCGGCGGGCGCAGGTGGTGGACTGGGCGCGGCGCGGCGGCGGTCTGATCCTGGAGGACGACTACGACGGGGAGTTCCGCTACGACCGTCAGCCGGTCGGCGCCCTCCAGGGCCTCGACCCCGACCACGTGGTCCATGTGGGCACGGCCAGCAAGTCCCTGGCCCCGGGTCTGCGGCTGGGCTGGCTGGTGCTGCCGCCGTCGCTCGCCCCGGAGGTGGTCGCGGCGAAGGGCGGGGTGGACTGGTCGTGCGGGGTGCTGGACCAGCTCACCCTGGCGGAGTTCATCACGTCGGGCGCCTACGACCGCCACGTCCGCGCGTCCCGGCTGCGTTACCGGCGCCGCCGGGACGCCCTGGTGGCGCGGCTCGCCGAACAGGCCCCCGGGGTCCGGGCCACGGGCATCGCGGCGGGCCTGCACGTGGTGCTGCGCCTGCCGCCCGGCACCGAGCAGGAGACGCTGCGGGCGGCGGCCTGGCAGGGGCTCGCGGTGCACGGGCTCGACCGCTACCGCCATCCGGAGTCGCCCGCCGAGCGGACCGACGCGCTGGTGGTGGGGTACGGGACACCGCCGGACCACGGGTGGTCGGGGGCGCTGGACGCATTGTGCGCGGCACTGCCTTTCAACGGCACTTTCAACGGCATTTTCAGTGGGACTTTCGACGGCACTTTCCGCAACGAGGGAGACGACGGCCTTTTTCGTGGAATAGAGTCGCCTCATGAGTAATAGTGAAGCCCTGTCCCGTGTGGCCCTGAAGAAGATTACCCCCGAGGTGTCCGGTGCCATGGGCGCCTTGCACGGCGCCGCCGTTTCCGCGGCCCAGGACGCCAAGGTCGAACCCGAACTCCTGGAGCTGATCAGGATTCGCGCCTCGCAGCTCAACGGCTGCGCGTTCTGCCTCGACATGCACACCAAGGACGCCCGCGCCGGGGGCGAGACCGAGCAGCGGATCTACGCCCTGAACGCCTGGCGGGAGACCCCGTTCTACACCGAACGCGAGCGTGCCGCACTGGCGTTGACCGAGGCCGTGACGCTGGTCCACGACGGACACGTGCCGGACGCGGTCTACGCCGCGGCGGCGGAGGTCTTCGACGAGGCCCAGATCGCGGCGCTGATCTGGGCGACCACCGTCATCAACGCGTACAACCGGATCGCGATCGCGACCCGTATGGTGCCGGGTGCCTATCAGCCCGCCCAGAAGAAAAGCTGAATTCGGGAAAGAGGGCACGAGAGGGAGCGCCGGGACGAATTCAATTCGTCCCGGCGCTGCTTTTCGGTCATCAGTCCGTCTGCGGCTTCTGTTTCCGGAATTCAGTCGGCCGGCAGCGGTTCCATGACGTCGTCCAGCCATTGTCGCCATTCCGGCGCGCGCACGGCCGGCGCCGGGCTCATCGGCCGCGCCGTCCAGGCGGTCACCGGCCGGATCCCGTGCAGCGCGTTCACGAGCCACACCTCACGGCCGTCGAGCTCGGCCACGGTCCGTTCGCGGTGGGCGACACGGATCCCGGACCGGTGGGCCCGCTCCTGGATGAGGCCGGCCGTCACTCCGGCCAGGACGGGCAGCTGCGGCGAGGGCAGGCACAGGGTGTCGTCCTCCCACCACAGCACGCTGGCCGTGGCCGCCTCAAGCACCACACCGGAGGACGCGATCAGCACCGCTTCTTCCGCGCCCTCCCCGGACGCCCGCCGCCTCACCCGGGCCAGGGTGTCCAGGTCGGGCCCCTTGCGGCGGGGGACGGTCCGCGGATCGCTCTGCCCCGCCGCCCAGACCCGTACGCCCGTGCCGAGCGGCGGCGCGTGCCGCAGCAGCAGCCGCAACTCCATGGATCCCGAGGCCAGTTCGACCCGGGGGAACCACTCCCCGGTGCGCGGCAGCGCGGCGGTCATGTCCCGCCAGAACGCCACGAGCCGGTCCAGTGGTGGGCCGCCGCAGTCGCCGCAGGCCCGCAGGAAGCGTTCCCGGTGCCGGTCGAAGCCGCGCATCCGGCCGTCGCGCAGCAGCCACGAGTCCGCGACGAGCAGCCGCCCGCCCGGCAACGTACCGGGGGCCGGACCGGAGGTCAGCCCATGGCCTGGCGCCCATGCCAACAACTCCTCCGCGATGGCCGGTTGTGTCACTGCGTACCCCTCTCGGTCTCAGTACTTGCGGCCCGCGACAGCGGGCGAACCGCTCCGTGGCCCGTACGGCGCGTGCTCCAGCCAGGAACCGCACCACGGCAGCACGGGCGCGAGCGCCGCCGCCGCCCGCTGCTTGACGCGGACGATCCGGCGGTGCGGCCGCAGATGGTCCAGCGCGCTGCCGGCGGCCGCGCTGTTGAACAGGGCCGCAGCCCGCCGGACCTCGGCGAAGTCGGCGACCGCGGCGGCCGTCCCGTCGGCGATCGCCCGCGCGGCAGCCGCCGCGTCCGCGATCCCGCTGTTCATCCCGCGCGCGCCGAACGGCGGGAACAGGTGGGCGGCCTCGCCGACGAGCAGTACCCGCCGGTGCGGGTCGCTGAACGAGGCGGCGACCTTGCGCAGGAAACGGTACGTCGACACCCACAGGATCCGCTCGGCGTACCCGTCGCCCACCACCGCGGGCAGCCACTCCCGTACGGCCTCCTCGGTCCCGTACACCTCCTGCGTGTCGTCGTCCCGGCACTGCAGGTCGACCTGGAAGCCCCCGGCGAACGGCACCCGCATCACACTGCGGCCGCCCACCCCCGGATGCTCGTAGTGGAAGACCCGCTCCAACGGCAGCTCGGCGCCCGGCAGGTCCGCGACGTCCACGACGACATGGAAGCCGTCCGCGCGCGTCCCCTCCATCGGGATGCCCAGCTCGCCCCGGACCGTCGAGCGCGCCCCGTCGGCGGCGACGGCGTGCGTGCCGGTCCAGACGCGGCCGTCCTCGCCGGTGAGCACGACCTCCGTCGGTGCGACGCGCACCCCCGTCACCCGCGCCCCCCACGCGAACTCCACTCCGGCCGCCTCGCACGCGGCGCGCAGGAAACGCTCGGTGTCCACCTGACGCAGGCTGGTGAAGGGCGGGAGGCCGGGCGTGGACGGTGGCGGGAAGGTGCGGGCGTACACCTCGCGGCCCCGGTACAGGGTCCGTCTGGTGTGCCAGGTGCGCCCGTACGCCGTGATCTCGGCGGCCAGCCCCGGGCGCATCCCGTCGAGCAGCCGCAGGGTCTCCCGGTGCACGAACAGAGCGCGGCTGCCCGGGCGTTCGCGCTCCTCGGGGTCCGCCTCCAGGAGCACGACCGGCAGCCGGTGCGCCCGTAGCGCGAGCGCCGCCGACAACCCGACGGGCCCGGCACCCACCACGAGGACCGGTTGGCCGGGGGCGCCGCTCACGTGCGCGCGCCCTCGGCCAGCATGCGGGTGATCTCCACCCGCTTCACCTTCCAGGTCGCGGTCATCGGCAGCTCCTCGAAGCGCCACTGCCGGGGCTCGGCCAGGGGCGGCAGATCGGCCGTGGCCTCCCGCCAGCGCGCCGGGTCCAGCGGCCGTTCGCCCCGTACGCACACCACCGGCACCGGTTCGCGGTCCGCGCCGGGCACGATGACCACCTCACGCAGCTCCTCCAGCCGGTCCATCA
Organism: Streptomyces sp. GbtcB7; assembly: GCF_019091445.1. Lineage (NCBI taxonomy): Bacteria > Bacillati > Actinomycetota > Actinomycetes > Kitasatosporales > Streptomycetaceae > Streptomyces > Streptomyces sp. GbtcB7. The sequence continues at coordinate 132,556 of NZ_JAGXJM010000029.1, read as the reverse complement.
GCGCGTCCTCGACCTCCAGATTGCTGTGCACCGAGTCGATCTGATCGATCTCACGGTCGATCAGATACAGCCCGCCCAGCCGGCCCTGGTACCCCATGTCGCCCATCTGCCACCAGCCGCCGCCGTCCAGTTGGCGCAGGTACTGCTCCCGGGCGCCGAGGTAGGTGAGGATCCGCCCTCTGGTGCGGGCCTCGATGCGGCCGGGCGTGCCGGGCCTGGCCCGCCCGCCGGAGTCGTCCGTGACCCGAACGCGGGTGAAGCCGGGGATCCCGATCCCGACCCGGCGCCCGTCCGCGCGGGCGGCGCTGCGCCGGGTGAACCACTGGAAGGCCACCGGACCCGTCTCGCTCTGCCCGTACAGCTGGATCAGCCAGGGCGTGCGCCGCTTCGAGGCGTCCAGCAGCCGCCGTACGGTGCGCGGATGGATCGCGTCGAACGTGGAGCCGTACGAGCGGACCCGGGACAGCGGTGCTCCGGGCGCGTCGGCCAGTTCCTCCCACAGCACGAAGGTGTTGGGGTGGGTCTCGACGATGCCGGGGCGGTGCCGGGTCAGCAGCGGTCCCACCGTGGCGGGGTCCGGGTCGGTGATGAGCACGAGCGGGCTGCCGAAGTGCAGCAGGACGCCGAGCAGATGGTAGAAGCGCGAATGCACGAACGACATGTGCAGCGCGGCGGTCTCGCCGCGGGTGGGCCAGCCCATCGCCTTCTGCGGGACGAGCCGGTTCCACATGGTGTTCGCGCAGTGCACGGCGAGCTTGGGCAGGCCGGTGGTGCCCGAGCTGTGGGTGATCAGGGCGGGCTCGCGCGGATGCAGCCGGACGGGAGAAGGCGTCCGCGACCCGGCGTACTTCTCCAGGGGTTCGGCCCCGGGCGCGTCGTCCACGGAGAGCGTCCGTCGTACGAGGGCGGAGAGGTCGACGTCCGCCAGCGGGCCTTCCAGCTTGGCTCTGTCGGTGATCAGCCAGGGTTGGTGGAGCCGTTCGAGGAGCCGGCCCACCACCGGGCCTGCGAGCGCGGGGGACAGGAGGACGGGAACGGCCCCGATACGGGACACGGCGCAGGTCAGCAGGACGATGTCGACGTTGTCCGTCTTGTGGACGACCACCTCCTCCGAGGGCCGGACCCCGGCCTCCCACAGCCTTCCGGAGAGCTCCTCGACCACCTCGGCCAGCACCGGATAGCTGAGGTCGACCCCGAGGCCGGGACGGACGTCCAGCGGCCGGTCCAGGGTGACGAACACGGCTCCGTGACGGTCCGCCGCGTGGCGGAACATCGGGCCCAGGTAGAAACCGCGGTCGGCGAGCAGGGGCTGCTGCTGTCGCATGTGCCCGTTCCCTTCTGTCCTGTCTGTCCTGTGGCTGTGGCTGTGGCTGTGGTCCGGGTCTGTGGTCGTGGTCCGTGGTCGTGGTGCCGCGGGGGTCACCAGGCGCCCTGGCGGACGAGGTGGCGGCGGAGTTTTCCGGTCGAGGTGCGGGGCAGGGACGGGACGAAACTGATGGCTCTGGGGACCTTGAACGCGGCGAGGTGCTCGCGCGCCAGGCCCACGAGTTCGGTCTCGAGACCCGACGGCCCGGACAGTCTGGAGAGGCCGGGCGGCAGGGGCGAGACGGGGACGACGAAGGCCCGCAGCCGGCTGAAGCCGCGCCAGTCGGTCATGGCCGCGACCGCGACCTCCTTCACCGCGGGATGGGTCCGCAGTACGGCCTCGACCTCCAGCGGGGAGATGGTGATCCCGCCGACCATCTCCAGGTCGTCGGTGCGTCCCAGGTGCCGGTAGCTGCCGTCCGGCTCCCGGCGCGCCCGGTCGTGGGTGGCCAGCCAGCCGCCGACCAGGGTGCGTTCCGTCTCCTCGGGCCGGTTCAGATAGCCGGGCGTCAGCGTCGGCCCGCGCACCCAGAGTTCGCCCTCCGCGCCGTCCTCCACCGGCACACCGGCGCCGTCGCGCAGCTCCACCTCGAAACCGGGGACCGGGCGGCCTACCGTGCCCGGGTGGTTGTGCTCGAAGCTGTTGGCGCAGAACGCGTGACCGGCCTCGGTGGAGCCGATCTGCTCCAGGACCGGCGCGCCCAGCAGATCGGCGACCTGCTTCTCGAGCCCCTCGGGCAGGCCCTCCCCGGCCGACACGGCGGCGCGTACGGAGGCGAAGCAGGTCGCGTGGCCGCTGCCCCGGTCGGCGACGAGGGCGGCGTACGCGGAGGGCACGGAGTAGAGCAGGGTGACCCGGTGCCGGGCGACCAGCTCGTCCACGGCGGCCGGGTTCGGACGCCGGTCCACCAGGACGGCGGAGGAGCCGGAGAAGAGCGGGAAGACGAAGGCGTTGCCGAAGCCGTACGCGAAGTACAGCTTCGACACCGACAGGGTGACGTCGTCCGGGGTGATCCGCAGCAGCCGTCGGCCGATGAGATCGTGGTACGTCTTCGGGTCGCTGTGACAGTGCACGACACCCTTGGGCCGGCCGGTGGTGCCGGAGGTGTACTGGACGTAGAGCGGGGTGTGCGCGTCGACCGGGTGCGCGGTGGCCGGCTCGGCGTCGGCGGTGAGCGCCATCAGCTGATCGGCGCCGAGGCGCACACGGTCGGTGAAGCGGTCCTCCAGGCCCGGTCCGGTCACGCAGAGCACGGCCTTGGCGTCCTCGGCCATGAACGCGTGCTCGGCCGCGGGCAGTTCTGGGTTGACCAGGACCGCGACGGCGCCCAGCCGGGCGGTGGCGAGGAAGGCCGCCACCCAGGCGATGCCGTCGGGCAGCGCGAGCAGCACCCGGTCGCCCGCGCCCACGCCGTGCCCGCGGAGCACACCGGCCGCGCGGCCGGCGAGCTCGTGCACCTCGCCGTGCGTCCAGGCCCGGTGGCCCTGGTGGAAGGCGATCCGGTCGCCCCAGCCGCGCCGCTCGGCGAGCGCGGCAAGATGGGTGGCGAGGTTGCCGGGGGCGTCGGCGTCCTCGTGGGTGCCGGTCGGCGACCGCGGAGTCGGCGTGGACGTGGGGATCGTCACCGGGCGGGCTCCTCTACGGCGGCTCGGCGGGGGGTGTCCGCCCGACGGGCGCTCACCCCTGCCGGGGTGGCTTCCTGGTACTCCCGCAGGGCCCGCATCTGTGCCGCCGTCTTCAGCAGCATCTCGTCGTACTCCGCGGCCGGATCGGAGTCGAGGACGATCGCGCCGCCCGCGCCCAGGTGCGTCAGCCCGTCCGTGAGTACGGCGGTACGGATGACGATGCTGAGGTCGGCGCCGCCGCTGCACCCCAGGTAGCCGAGGGCCCCGGAGTACACCCCGCGCGCCTCGGTCTCCAGCGTGTCGATGATCTCCATGGTGCGCAGCTTCGGCGCGCCGGTCATCGAGCCGCCCGGGAAGCAGGCACGGACGCAGTCCACCGCGTCCGTCTCCGGGCGCAGCCGGCCCTCGACGGTGGAGACGAGCTGGTGCACGGTGGCGTAGGTCTCGGTGGCCATGAGCCGGGAGACGCGTACCGTCCCGGTCCGGCAGACCCGGCCCAGGTCGTTGCGGAGCAGGTCGACGATCATCAGGTTCTCGGCGCGGGTCTTGGCGTCGGCGGCGAGCGCGTCCCGCAGGCGCGTGTCCTCCTCCGGGGTGCCGCCCCGGGGCGCGGTGCCCTTGATGGGCCGGGCCTCGGCGACGCCGCCGCGGGTGATCCGCAGGAAGCGCTCGGGGGAGGCGCCCGCCACGTCGAGGTCGCCGAACCGCAGGAAGGCCGCGTACGGCGCCGGGTTGACGCGGCGCAGCACCCGGTAGAAGTCGTACGCGTCGGGCGGCGCGGGCAGCCGGGCGGCGTTGGTCAGACAGATCTCGTAGCTGGTGCCCGCGCGGAGTTCGCGTGCGCAAGCCTCGATGTCCGCGAGGTAGGTGGACCGGTCGCGGACGAGCCACGGTTCGGCGGCGTCGAGGTCCGGCTCGGCCGACACGGGAGCGGGCGGTAACGGCTGCGGGTCGGGGCCGACGAAGGTGAGCTGGGCGAGTGCGCCGTCGAGCCAGTCGGTGGCCTCCCGGGTGGCCTGGGGGGTGTCCTCGGCCACACAGACGGCGTAGGTGAAGCCCTCCTGGTGGTCCACCGCGATCAGCCGGTCGGCGAACAGCCAGCAGGCGTCGGGGGTTTCGGCCCGGTGGCGGTTCGGGGAGCCGCAGTCGGCCTTGGTCTCGTACCCGAAGTAGCCGACGTATCCGCCGGTGAAGTCGAAGGGCAGTCCGGTGGCGTCCACGCGGCGGTTCGCCAACTGCCGCTTGAGGTAGTCGAAGACGCTCGCCCGGACCTTGCGTGGCGGCCGGCCGGCCCGCTCGATCTCGCAGCGGCCGCTCGTGACGTCGTACCGGACGAACTCCGACAGCGGCCCGGAGCCGTCACCGAAGAACGAGAACCGTGACTGCCCCTCCTCGACCCGCGCGCTGTCCAGCCAGAACGCCCGCGGAGAGGCGGCGTACATGCGGGTGAAGGCGGCCTCCGCGTCGACGGCGGTGGCGATGCGGCGGGTGTGCAGCCGGTGGGCGGGGCGGACGGTCCGCGCGGGGCGGGAGAGCGCGGCGGGGGCGGGGACGGTCGCCGCGGACGGGGGGACCGCGGTGTTCTTCGTACGGGTCTTGCGGGCGCGTTGCGCCGTGAGGTTGCGGAAGTTCACGAGCATCCGGTGGCCGTACTCGGTCAGGACGGACTCCGGGTGGAACTGCACCCCCCACAGCGGCCGGGTGCGGTGCCGCAGCCCCATCAGGACGCCGTCCTCGGACCAGGCCGTGGCTTCCAGCGTCTCGGGCAGCGGCTCGCGCACGGACAGCGAGTGGTAGCGGACCGCGGTGAAGTGCTGCGGCAGCCCCTGGAACAGGTCCCGCTCGTCGTGCCGGATTCTCGACAGGTGCCCGTGCCGGGGCTCCGGGGCGGGCAGCACCCGGCCCCGCTCCCCGAGTGCGATGCCCTGGTGGCCCAGGCAGACACCGAGCACCGGGATCGTGGACTCCGCGAGCACTCTGGCGCTGATCCCGAAGTCACGGGATTCGGCCGGGTGTCCCGGGCCCGGCGACACCACCACATTGTCGAATTCCGAGAGATCCGGAGTTCTCCCGCCTGTTCCGTCGGGGGCGGCGTCGTTGAGGATCACCACCGGCTCCTCGCCGTTGACCTCGGCGATCAGCTGGAACAGGTTGTACGTGTACGAGTCGTAATTGTCGATGAGCAGGGTCTTCACCCGCCCACCTCCCTTTGATCGTTCTCGGGCCTACGCGGTCCGTCTTTTGTGGCGTCCGCGGAGCGCCTGGAGCGGTGGGTACAGCCATTTCTTGAAGAATCGCTGAAGGCGCGGCATGAGAATCCAGGTGACGAGGGCCGTCACACACAGACACAGCAGCAGTGTTCGGATGAGCGGATTGAGACCACCGAGATACGGAATCACCAGCAGATTGAATAACAGCACCGGTGGGAAAACCGCGCTCATATTCACGAACCAAAGCTTCCATTTCGCGGGCGGGGGCGGTGCGGCCGGCGGTTTCGGCGCGCCGGTCTGGGCGTCGAACCAGCTCTTGGAGCCCCGCACGCTCCGCCGGCCCGTCTCCCGGGCGAACGGGTCCGCCCGGGTGGCCCACTGTGCCCGGATGATCGAGTCTTCCCAGGCCAGGGCCGACCCTTCGCTGTCGAAGCGGTAGACCACATGCCACTCCGCCTCTCCGTCGGCAAGGACACCACCCCCCAGGAAGCCCGGTTCGCGCGAGCTCGCCCGCAGCACGGCCCACCCCCAGGAGTGGAAGTCGGTCTCGCGGCCCGGGATCACGTGATACGCCACGGTGACGGTTACGGGATTCCTGGTCACGCCACCGAATACGGAAAGCGCGTACAGCGCGTTCAAATCTTCAACGAAGTTTCTTGAGTGTCCGGATCGTGACCGTTTGTTTACCTTTCGGTTATCTTGACATCTTCTGTAGGTCGATACTCCTGGTAACTCTCCCGTAATTTCAGAAAGTGCTTGCGAGGCCCCTCGATAAAGCTGCACGATCGCCATTCACCGCCGCTGTGGCCCCCCTCTGGCACCAAGAAGGAGATCCCATGTCCAGGTACGACTGGAATATGAACCACGAGGGAATCGAGCGGGCGCGTTCCGTGATCGAACCCGCTCGGAAGGAGGTCACCACCCACCCGATTTACCAGCGGATAAACAGTCGGGAGGACATGGCGACGTTCATGGCGCACCATGTGTTCGCGGTATGGGACTTCATGTCGCTCCTGAAGTCCCTCCAACGGGAACTGACCTGCGTCGACGTCCCCTGGGTGCCGCGCGGCACGGAGGTGAGCCGACGCCTGATCAACGACATCGTCCTGGTCGAGGAGAGCGACGAACTGAACGGCGGCTTCACCAGCCACTTCGAGCTGTACCGCGCGGGCATGACCGAGGCGGACGCCGACGCGACCAGGATCGACACCTTCCTCGCCCTGATCGCCGAGGGCCACGACGTGTCCTCGGCGCTTCGCGTCGCCCAAGTCCCCGCCCCCGCCGCCGAGTTCGTCCGCACCACCTTCGAGATCATCTCGGACCGGCCGCTGCACTGCCGGGCGGCCGCGTTCGCCTTCTCCCGGGAGGACCTCATCCCCGACATGTTCGACCAGGTCATCAAGAAGGAGGGCACCGACCGCTTCCCGCTCTTCTGCGACTACCTGGCCCGACATATCGAGGTCGACGGAGAGGAACACACCCCCATGGCCATGCAGATGGTGGCCGACCTCTGCGGAGCGGACGACACACGCTGGCAGGAGGCGGTCGAAACAGCGACGCTGGCCCTCGAGGCGAGGGTCCGGTTGTGGGACGGGATCGTGGAGGCGATGGCCTGAGGTCCCGGACAACGGTTGTGCCCCCGACCGGGGGGCCGGGGGTACAGGTGGTGGGGACGGGATCCGAACTCGGTGAAGCGCTGAGTCAGCGCCCCGTGACACTCCGTCAAGTCGTAGACCGCACGACAGTAGGGGTCGTGGGCGTTCTTCCGCATGCGCTCCAACTCCCCCGTTTCCAGCAGGATCGGAAGTGCGGCCTGCGTTCCTGTCACGCCAACGACCACAGAGCCTTCATCGTCTCGGAGGGGAAGGTCGATACCGATCGGCGGAGTGTCCTGTGATGTGGGGGTGTCCAGGTAGAGGCGACACGTTGCCTGGTCGAGAAGCAGGAAGCCACGCAGGCGCAGCTCCGCGGGCTCGGCAGGCTCTGCTGGAACGGAGAAGGCCGCCGCTGCGGCCTGCAGTGCGTCCGAGAGGCGGAACCGCGGCTGGTCGACGAAGTCGTGAACAGCGGCGGAGGCGTCGATCACGGGGATTCCGAAGGCATCGCGTGACGCCTCCTCGACCTCGCGTTCGGTGCAGTCGGCCAGTACGTTTCGCAAGGCGGCCGCGAGGTCCCCTGACGGGATGTTTGCGCCGTATGCGTCCGTGAGTGGCAGGTCGAAGGCGACGGACGTGTCCAGTTGCTGCCCGTCCCACAGAACGACCCAGCCGACGCCGCGTCGATCCGGAGCATTCACGACACCACGTACAAGCCGAACTTCCTGCCCGATCGCGAACGCCGTGACACGGCTCAGCATTTCATGTGCCAGCTGCGCTTGCAGATCGGACAGGCCCGCGTCGTCCCACGTCATCGAGTGATCTGCCATACGTGGTTCAACGTCAGGGCACTTCCAACGCCGTACCGCACACCAAGGGCCCGGCCCGTCTCCGTGTCCGCTATCGGGACGGGTTCGTGCAGATCGGCGCCTGGGACGCCGATCCCGAACCGCCCGCCCCCTAAAAGCCTCGGTGCGCCGGCGTTCGAGGGCGATGAACTTCCCGGCCCGTCCCGTCACCCCTCCTCCACCGGCTCCTTCACCGGTTCTTCCACCGGCGCCTCCCCGAACCGTGCCAGCGCCAACGCGCCCGCCACCGCCACCGCGAACCCCAGCACCGCCAGCCAGGCCAGGCCCTCGCGGGTGCGGTCGCCCAGCCAGATCACGCCCACCAGGGCCGGTCCGATGGTCTCGCCGATGACCAGACCGGCCGTGGCCGTCGTCACCGAGCCGCGCTGCAGCGCCGAGGTCAGCAGGATGAACGCGGCGCCTCCCCCGATGAGCAGCGCGTACGTCGCCGGGTTGGTCAGCAGCGTGGCGGGCGCGAGGTCGTCGATCAGTCGTACCGAGACCTCTACGACCCCGAACCCGAACCCGGCCCCGAGCCCGAGGACCAACGCCCGGCCCCGCCCGGACATCCGCCCGCCCACCAGACCGAGCAGCAGTACCACCACCGCGGTCCCCAGCATCCAGTACTTCAGCGTCATGGACCCGGCCTCGCTGCCCTCCGTCCCGGACGCCAGCCCGAGCATCGCCAGCCCCGCGCACACCACCCCCACCGCGGCCCACTCCACCCCGCTCAACCGCACATGCAGCAGCCGCGCGGCGACCACCGCCGTCACCGCGAGGCTCGCCGCCAGCGCCGCCCCGACCGCGTAGATGGGGATGGAGCGAAGCGCCGCGATCTGCAACAGGAAGCCAAGCCCGTCCAGCGCGAGGCCCGCGAGATACCGCCACTGCCGCAGCGCCCGCAGCAGCAGAGCCGCGTCCCCGCCCGAACCGCCGCTGTCGGCCGCCGCCCGCGCGGCGATCGCCTGCAACACCGTCGCCGTACCGAAGCAGACCGCCGCACCGAGCGCGCACACCATTCCAAAGAGCACGAAGTGACTGTAGGCGACGCCGAATCGAAGGGGTCCCTCGCCTGCCTTGCGCAAAGGACCTCTAATCTGATCGCCTGCGCCGAGCAAAGCGCGCGCACTGTCATGACAAACGGGGGATCGAAGATGGCGGACACACGACGGCAACTGCGCTCGGGCACGGTCGTACTCGGCGGCATGGGACTCCTCGCGGCGGCCCTCACCGCCTGCTCCTCGGAGCCGGACAAGCGCTGCGTCGACCGCGACAGCTACACCTCGCTCAAGGGCTACAAGGTCATCGCCGACAAGAACTGCAAGACCACCAAGTCCGTCAAGACCACCAAGACGTCGGTCAGCAGCGGCTGGTACTACGGCGGCAAGAAGAAGGGCGGCTGGGTCGACGGCGGCTCCTTCACCAAGGCGAGCAAGGGATCCGGCAGCAGCACCAGCGGCGGCAGCCACCACAGCGTCGACCGCGGCGGCTTCGGCAGCGGCAAGGGCAGCTCCGGCGGCTGAGCGACGCGACCCCACGTCACCGCACCCGTAGCCGTGGGCCGCGCGCCCAGCACCGAATGGACCCGTACGCCATGGAGCGCCGCACCATCGAGCCCCGCGCCGGCTGGCAGCAGACCGTCGAGCGGCAGGGCCTCATCTACCCCCTGACCCGCTACCCGGACGACTCCCTGCGCCCCTACTGGGACGAGAGCGCGTACTACGCCTTCTCGCTCCCGGAGGTGGAGGCACTGGAGGAGGTCGTCGAGGAACTGCACCGCATGTGCCTGGCGGCGGCCGAGCACATCGTCACGGAGAACCGTTTCGCCGACCTCGGCATCACCGACCCGCGCGTGGTGCGGGCGGTCGCCGAGGCCTGGCAGCGCCGCGGCGAACTCCCTTCCGTCTACGGCCGTTTCGACCTGCGCTACGACGGCACGGGCCCCGCCAAGATGCTGGAGTACAACGCCGACACCCCGACGTCCCTCGTCGAGGCGGCGAGCCCGCAGTGGTTCTGGATGGAGGACCGCTTCCCCGGCGCCGACCAGTGGAACTCCCTCCACGAACGCCTCGTCGCCGCGTGGAAGAAGCAGGCCGCCCTCCTCCCGCCGGGCAGCCCGCTCTACTTCGCGCACTCCGCCGCCGACGAACTCGGCGAGGACCTGATGACCGTCGCGTACCTGAAGGAGACTGCGGAACAGGCGGGCCTCGACACCGACTGGATCTCGGTGGAGGAGATCGGCTGGGACCCCCTCTCCGGCCGCTTCGTCGACAACCAGCTCCGTTTCATCCGCAGTTGCTTCAAGCTCTACCCCTGGGAGTGGCTCACCACCGACCGCTTCGCCGACCACGTCCTGGACACCCTCGACAACGGCGGCGGTACGGGCACGACCCTGTGGATCGAGCCCGCCTGGAAGATGCTCCTCAGCAACAAGGCCCTCCTCGCCGTGCTCTGGGAGCTGTACCCGGGCCACCCCAACCTCCTCCCCGCCTACCTCGACGGACCCCGGGAGCTGGCCACCACCCAGGGGTACGTCGCCAAGCCGCTCCTCGGCCGCGAGGGCGCCGGGGTGACGGTGCACGCGCCGGGCGCCGCCCCCGTCGTACGCGAGGACGAGCCCTGCTGCTACCAGGAACTGGCTCCCCTTCCCTCCTTCGACGGCAACCATGTCGTCCTCGGCGCCTGGGTCGTGGACGGCGAGTCGGCGGGGCTCGGCATCCGCGAGTCGTCCGGGCTGGTCACGGACGAGTACGCCCGCTTCCTGCCCCACGTGATCCTCTAGGCGCCCGGTCGGCGCTCAGTCGGTGCCCAGCACCGCACGCAGCTGAGCCAGCCCCCAGTCCAGGTCCTCCTTGCTGATGACCAGCGGCGGGGCGATCCGGACCGTGACCCCGTGGGTGTCCTTGACCAGGACACCCCGGTCCATCAGCCGCTCGGAGACCTCGCGTCCCGTGCCGTACTCGGGGGCGATGTCGACGCCCGCCCACAGCCCCCGCCCGCGCACCGCCGTGACACGCCCCGTGCCCGCCAGCAGCCCCAGCTCCCGGTGCAGGTGGTCACCCAGTTCCGCGGCGCGCCGCTGGTACTCGCCCGACCGCAGCATCGCGATCACCTCGAGCGCCACCGCGCAGGCCAGCGGGTTCCCGCCGAACGTCGACCCGTGTTCACCGGGCCGGAACACCCCGAGCACCGCCCTGCTCGACACCACCGCCGACACCGGTACGACCCCGCCCCCGAGCGCCTTGCCCAGTACGTACATGTCCGGCACCACGCCCTCGTGCTCGCACGCGAAGGTGCGGCCCGTGCGGCCAAGACCGGACTGGATCTCGTCCGCGACGAAGAGGACGTTCCGCTCGCGCGTCAGCTCCCGCACCCCGGCGAGGTAGCCGGGCGGCGGCACCAGCACGCCCGCCTCGCCCTGGATCGGCTCCAGCAGCACCGCGACCGTCTCCTCGGTGACCGCCGCCCGCAGCGCGGCCAGGTCCCCGTACGGCACGATGTCGAAGCCCGGCGTGAACGGCCCGAAGTCCGTCCGCGCCTCCGCGTCCGTGGAGAAGCTGATGAGTGTCGTCGTACGGCCGTGGAAGTTGTCGCTCGCCACGACGATCCTCGCCCGGCCGTCGGGGACGCCCTTGACGCGGTACCCCCACTTCCTTGCCGTCTTCACGGCGGTCTCCACCGCCTCCGCACCCGTGTTCATCGGCAGCACCATCTCCATGCCGCACAGCTGCGCGAGCTGTGCGCAGAAGTCGGCGAACCGGTCGTGGTGGAAGGCCCGCGAGGTCAGCGTCACCCGCTCCAGCTGCGCCTTCGCCGCGTCGAGCAGCCGCCGGTTGCCGTGGCCGAAGTTCAGCGCCGAGTAGCCGGCCAGCAGGTCGAGGAAACGGCGGCCCTCGACGTCCGTCATCCATGCCCCGTCCGCCGTCGCCACGACGACCGGCAGCGGGTGGTAGTTGTGCGCGCCGTGCGCGTCGGCCGAGGCGATGAGTCGTTCGGTGGTGGTCACGGAATCTCCGTTTCCTGCAGCGCGGGGACCGCTGCCGCACGGGGGTCGGGCTCGTGGCTCCCTTCCTATCGTCGCTCGCATGGTGGACGGGGGAACCCGGTGATCCGGCGCGCCCGGTAGGCTGGCGAGCGGGGCCGTGACTGGCGCGCTGGGATGGGACCGACCATCGGGGAGCGACCCCAGGCTGTGTCTTCCCGGGGGACAACCCCCGGACCCCCGGCCGGAAGGACAGGTGGGCCGAAGGGCCCGGAGTCGTCCGGACAGGGAGACGTGGCAACGAGTGCCGTGCGCCTGGGCCGACCCGTGAACGCTGAACGCCACGTCCGGAGGCCGTCAATGCCCGAGCCCCTTTCCACCGAGTCCACCGCCTTCCGCAGCGCCCTCGACGTGATCCGGGCCGTGGAGCCCCGCGTCGCCGACGCCATCGGTCAGGAAATCGCCGACCAGCGCGACATGCTCAAGCTGATCGCGTCGGAGAACTACGCCTCCCCGGCCACCCTGCTGGCCATGGGCAACTGGTTCAGCGACAAGTACGCCGAGGGCACCGTCGGCCGCCGCTTCTACGCCGGCTGCCGCAACGTCGACACCGTCGAGGCCCTTGCCGCCGAGCACGCCCGCGAGCTCTTCGGCGCCGAGCACGCCTACGCCCAGCCGCACTCCGGCATCGACGCCAACCTGGTCGCCTTCTGGGCCGTCCTCGCCGCCCGCGTCGAGGCCCCGGCCCTCGCGAAGGCCGGCGTCCGCAACGTCAACGACCTCTCCGCGGCCGACTGGGCCGAGCTGCGCCAGGCCTTCGGCAACCAGCGCATGCTCGGCATGTCCCTGGACGCCGGCGGCCACCTCACCCACGGCTTCCGCCCGAACATCTCAGGAAAGATGTTCGACCAGCGTTCCTACGGCACCGATCCCGCCACCGGCCTCATCGACTACGAGGCGCTGCGGACGTCGGCCCGTGAGTTCAAGCCGCTGATCATCGTCGCCGGCTACTCCGCCTACCCCCGCCTGGTGAACTTCCGGATCATGCGGGAGATCGCCGACGAGGTCGGCGCGACCCTGATGGTCGACATGGCGCACTTCGCCGGTCTGGTCGCGGGCAAGGTCCTCACCGGCGACTTCGACCCCGTCCCGCACGCCCAGATCGTCACCACCACCACGCACAAGTCGCTGCGCGGCCCGCGCGGCGGCATGGTCCTGTGCGACGAGTCCCTCGCCGAGCAGGTCGACCGCGGCTGCCCGATGGTCCTCGGCGGCCCCCTCCCGCACGTCATGGCCGCCAAGGCCGTCGCGCTCGCCGAGGCCCGCCGCCCCGAGTTCCGCGACTACGCCCAGGCCGTCGTCGACAACGCCCGCGCCCTCGCCGAGGGCCTGATGCGGCGCGGCGCCACCCTGGTCACCGGCGGCACGGACAACCACCTCAACCTGATCGACGTCGCCTCCTCCTACGGCCTCACCGGCCGCCAGGCCGAGTCCGCGCTGCTCGACTCGGGCATCGTCACCAACCGCAACGCCATCCCCGCCGACCCGAACGGCGCCTGGTACACCTCCGGCATCCGTATCGGCACGCCCGCGCTGACCACCCGTGGTCTGGGCACCACCGAGATGGACGAGATCGCCGGTCTCATCGACCGCGTCCTCACCGCCGCCGAGCCCGGCACCACCGCCAAGGGCGCCCCGTCCAAGGCCCAGCACGTCCTGGACCCGAAGATCTCCGACGAGATCTCCCACCGCGCCACCGACCTGCTGGCCCCGTTCCCGCTCTACCCGGAGATCGACCTCGGCTGACCCACCTCCTGGTTCAGAGGTCGATCAGCTCCTGTCGTGGTTCCCGCGGCGGTCCGGCGCCCTCGCGCCAGGCCGCCGCGCGGCGTACCAGGAGGGTGCCGCCGGCCCCGAGGAGCAGACCCGCGCCCAGCCCGGGCAGCACCCACCGCGCACGCTCCTCGACACCCCGTTTCGAGCCCGGTGCGCCTGCGGTGTCCTCGATGAGCCTCCCGCGCCCCACCACCCGCTCGTACACCGAGCGCGACGCGCGGTGCCAGCGGATGTCGTCGTCCACCACGTCGGGCGAGGGGTCCGTGCGTACCCAGGGCGTGCCGTCCGCGGCCAGGAACAGCTGGTCCTGGCGCCCCATGGCGACATCGCCCCCCGGCGCGCTGTCGGTCTGCGGCCAGCCCCCGACCCCGCTCAGCCCCCACATCACGGTGGCCCGTACCGGCGGGAAGTCGCCCGCCGTCCACGCGTCCGGCACCCGCTCCGTCCCCATGTAGGTGGGAGTCAGCAGGTCCCACAGCCGCGTGAAGTCCCGCTCCCCGGAGTGCAGCGCGGTCGTGCGCCCCGTGCCGCCCTCGATGACCAGCGCGATGTCCGGGGCACTGCGCCCCGCGGCCGGTGCGGAAGCCCGCGCGGGGTGCGCCCCCAGCACGGCGAGCACCACCCCCACCACCCCCACCACCCCCACGAACCCTGCGATCCCCGACCTCGCGCGTCTGCCCCGGCCCGCCATGCGTCCCCCGTCCGCCGCCCCCGGTACGTGCCTCGAGTACCCGCCTGAGTATCCGCCCGGGTCCCCCTTTGGGGGAGAGCTCTGTTCCCACCTGTTCCCGAGCTCCCGGGTGTACCTGAGAGAATGGTGAACATGGCCTCTGAACGTCCCCGCGTGCTCTCCGGAATCCAGCCCACAGCAGGCTCGTTCCACCTCGGCAACTACCTCGGCGCCGTACGCCAGTGGGTGGCCCTGCAGGAGTCCCACGACGCCTTCTACATGGTCGTCGACCTGCACGCGATCACCGTTCCGCAGGACCCGGCGGACCTGCGCGCGAACACCCGGCTCGCCACCGCGCAGCTGCTCGCCGCCGGTCTCGACGCGGACCGCTGCACGCTCTTCGTGCAGAGCCATGTCCCCGAGCACGCCCAGCTCGCCTGGATCATGAACTGCCTCACCGGCTTCGGCGAGGCCTCCCGCATGACCCAGTTCAAGGACAAGTCCGCCAAGCAGGGCTCGGACCGCGCGTCCGTCGGCCTGTTCACGTACCCGATCCTCCAGGTCGCGGACATCCTGCTGTACCAGGCGAACGAGGTTCCGGTCGGCGAGGACCAGCGCCAGCACGTCGAGCTCACCCGCGACCTCGCCGAGCGCTTCAACGGCCGCTTCGGCGAGACCTTCACGATCCCGAAGCCGTACATCCTCAAGGAGACGGCGAAGATCTACGACCTCCAGGACCCGTCGATCAAGATGAGCAAGTCGGCGTCCACGCCGAAGGGCCTCATCAACCTGCTCGACGAGCCGAAGACCACCGCCAAGAAGGTCAAGAGCGCGGTCACCGACACGGACACCGTCATCAGGTATGACAGCGAGCACAAACCGGGTATCAGCAATCTGCTGACCATCTACTCGACCCTCACCGGTACCGGTATCGCGGAACTGGAGGAGAACTACGCGGGCAAGGGCTACGGTGCGCTCAAGACGGACCTCGCCGAGGTCATGGTCGACTTCGTGACCCCGTTCCGGGAGCGCACCCAGCAGTACCTGGACGACCCGGAGACGCTCGACTCGATCCTGGCCAAGGGAGCCGAGAAGGCGCGCGCCGTCGCCGCGGAGACGCTCGCGCAGGCGTACGACCGGGTGGGCTTCCTGCCCGCCAAGCACTGAGGCGTACGACCGCACACACGTACCACTGGGCAGAGCGCTGCACATCACTACGGCTGCGCCTGCCCACAACACAGCCGTGGCCTTACAGTCGATAGCCGGACGGCTGAGTACGAACCAGACAACGCGCCCGGCGACGCGAAGGACAACGCAACCGGTGACGCGACCGACGACGCACCGGACACGACGACAGGAGACGACGTGGGGACCGTAACGATCGGCGTGTCGATCGCGGTCCCGGAGCCTTACGGCAGCCTGCTCCAGGAGCGGCGCGCGGGCTTCGGCGACCCCGCGGCTTGTGGCATCCCCACGCACGTCACCCTGCTGCCGCCGACGGAGGTCCACGCCGCCGACCTGCCGGCCGTCGAGGCGCACCTGACCGAGGTCGCCGTGGCCGGCCGGCCCTTCCCGATGCGGCTGTCGGGCACCGGCACCTTCCGGCCCCTGTCACCGGTGGTGTTCGTGAAGGTCGTCCAGGGCGCCGAGGCCTGCACCTGGCTCCAGCAGCGGGTCCGCGACGCCTCCGGTCCCGTGGCGCGCGAGCTGCAGTTCCCGTACCACCCGCACGTCACGGTGGCGCACGGCATCGACGACGCGGCGATGGACCGCGCGTTCCAGGAACTCGCCGACTACGACGCCGAGTGGCCCTGCACGGGGTTCGCGCTCTACGAACAGGGCTCCGACAGCGTGTGGCGCAAGCTCCGGGAGTTCGCCTTCGGCGGATCCGTGGTGCCACCGCAGGCGGGCCACGTGGACGTGGAACGCGGGACCATCGCCAGCCGCTAGGAGCGGTCGAGCCGAACAGCAGCGGTCGAGCTGTACAGCCTCGGTCGAGCCGGGCAGCCGCCGTCGCGCTAGATCGGCAGGCGGCGGAACACCGCTCGCGGTACGTGCCGCAGCGCCGCCATCACCAGCCGCAGCGCCCCCGGCACCCACACCGTCTCCGAGCGCCGTCGCAGCCCCACCTCGACGGCCGTCGCGACCGCCTCCGGTGTGGTGGCCATGGGTCCCTCCGCGCGCCCCGCGGTCATCTTCGTACGGACGAACCCCGGGCGTACGACCATCACGTGGACGCCGGTGCCGTGCAGCGCGTCGCCCAGACCCTGGGCGAAGGCGTCCAGGCCCGCCTTGCTCGACCCGTAGATGAAGTTGGAGCGGCGGGCGCGCTCGCCCGCCACCGAGGAGAGCACCACCAGGGAGCCGTGCCCCTGCGTCTGGAGGGCCCGCGCGCACACCAGCAGGGCCGACACCGCGCCCGTGTAGTTGGTCTGCGCGATCCGGGCGGCGGCCACCGGCTCCCGCTCGTCCCGGGCCTGGTCGCCGAGGACCCCGAAGGCGAGCAGCACCATGTCGAGGTCGCCCTCGGCGAAGACCTTGCCGAGGACCGTCTCGTGGGACTCGGGGTCGAGCGCGTCGAAGGCGAGGGTACGGACGTCCGCGCCCAGTCCGCGCAGGTGCTCGGCGTCCCGCTCCAGGGCCGGCGAGGGCCGTCCGGCGAGCCACACCGTGCGGGTGCGCCGGGCGATCAGACGACGCGCCGTGGCCAGCGCGATCTCGGACGTGCCGCCGAGGATCAGCAGGGACTGGGGGGCTCCGAAGGCGTCCTTCATGACAACTCCTAGAGGGGTGAAAAGGCGGGACGGTCGACCGGTTCCGGAGGCCGGGGCGGCGGGAGGGTCGACCGGTTCTAGAGGCCGAGGCGGCGGGAGGGTCGACCGGTTCTAGAGGCCGAGGCGGCGGGACAGGTCGGAGGTGAACACCCCGCGCGGGTCCAACTCGGCCCGCAGTTCCCGGAATTCGGTCAGCCGTGGATACATGTCGGCCAGCAGTTCCGGCCGCAGCCGCGCGTCCTTCGCCAGGTACACGCGTCCGCCCGCCCCGGCCACCTCCTCGTCCAGCTCGTCGAGGAAGGCGCCGAGGCCCGGCAGGTTCGCGGGGATGTCCAGGGCGAGGGTCCAGCCCGGCATCGGGAAGGAGAGCCAGCCCGGATCGCCCTCGCCGAAACGCTTGAGGACGGCGAGGAACGACGGGCACCGGCGTTCGGCGATGCCCCGCACGATGCGCCGCAGGGCCTCCTCGCGCCCGTGTCCGACGACGAACTGGTACTGCACGAAGCCACCGCGTCCGTAGATCCGGTTCCAGTGCGGCACCCCGTCGAGCGGATGGAAGAAGGCCGGGATCCGCTGTAGCTCACCGGCACGCGCACGGGGTGCCTTCCGGTACCAGAGCTCGTTGAAGAGGCCCACCGTCCCGCGGCCGAGCAGTCCCTCCGGTACGAAGGCGGGCGCGGACGGGAACCGCGGCGGTCGGAACGCCAGCGGGCGCCGGCGCGCGCGTGGGGGGAGCGCGTCCAGGGGGGCGTGTTCCCCGCGGGTGAGCACCGAGCGTCCCGTCGAGCGGCCGCGCGCGAGCAGGTCGATCCAGGCGACCGAGTACCGGTAGCGGTGGTCCGTGGCGGTGAGACGGGCCATCAGGTCGTCCAGGTCCACCGCGCGTTCGGTGTCGACGGACATCAGTGAGGTCTCGACGGGCTGGAGCCGGACGGTCGCCGTGAGGATCACCCCGGTCAGACCCATGCCGCCCGCGGTGGCGTCGAAGAGGGGGGTGCCCCGGCCCACCGTGCGGATCGCGCCGTCCGCGGTCAGCAGCTCGAAGGAGAGGACGTGGCGGGCGAACGCGCCGGACACGTGGTGGTTCTTGCCGTGGATGTCCGCGCCGATCGCGCCGCCGACGGTCACCTGGCGGGTCCCGGGCGTGACCGGCACGAACCAGCCGAGCGGGAGCAGGACTTCCATCAGCCGGTGCAGGCTCACGCCCGCGTCGCAGAGCACGGTCCCGCCGTCGGCGTCGATCGCGTGGACGCGGTCGAGGCCGGTCATGTCGAGCACGGCCCCGCCCGCGTTCTGCGCCGCGTCCCCGTACGCCCGCCCCAGGCCCCGGGCGATGCCTCCGCGGGCCCCGCAGGCGCGGACGGCCGCCACCGCTTCTTCGTAGGTGCGCGGGCGGACCACACGGGCGGTGGTCGGGGCGGTGCGGCCCCAGCCCGTGACGGAGACGGGTTCGGTCGGGTCGGAGGCGGATCCGGCCGGGTCGGAGGCGGTGTCGGCAGGCATGACCGTGACCGTATCGGCGAAAAAGGTGTGTAAAGCCCTCACCTCTCCCGTCTTCGCGGCTCCTCACCGAAATGGGTGATTAATGGGATGTCGTACAAGATTTCCGTAATTCTGCGGCCACTCCCTAGAAGAGTGAGATCACATGGACGACCTTGACGACATGGACCGCCGACGGTGGGACGGCATGGACCGTCGGCTGCTGTCGGCCCTCCACGAGCGCGGCACGGATCCACGCGTGGCGGCCGTCGCACGCGCCCTGTCCTGGAGCGGGGAGCACGGCGTGCTGTGGCTCGCGGCCGGGCTCACGGGCGCGGTGGTCGACCGCGGGCGGCGCGGCGCATGGCTGCGCGGCACGGCGCTCACCGCCACCGCGCACCTCGCCAGCATGGGCGTGAAGCGGATCGTGCGCCGTCCACGCCCCGCGCACGTCGTCCCGCTGGTGCGCACGGCCGGACGTCACTCGTTCCCCAGCTCCCACGCGGCCTCCGCGACGGCCGCGGCGGTCGCCTTCGGCGCGCTCGGAGTCCGCCCGCTGCCGCCGCTCGCCGCCGCGATGTGCCTCTCCCGGCTGGTGGCCGGCGTCCACTACCCCTCGGACGTGCTCGCGGGCGCCGCCCTGGGCGCCCTGACGGCCCGTCTGGGCGCCCGCTGGATCGAGGCCGGCCATGGCTGAACGCACGGTGCTCCTGGACCCCACGCCGACCGCCCCGGTTCCCGTGCGGACCCTCACCGGCCTCGCCCGGGGTCTCCTCAGGACCACCCGCCCCCGCCAGTGGGTGAAGAACCTGCTCGTCGTGGCGGCCCCGGCGGCGGCGGGCCGGCTCTGCTCCCGCCACGCGGTGATCCAACTCGCGCTCGTCTTCGTCCTGTTCACGGCCTGCGCCGCCGCCGTCTACCTGATCAACGACGCCCGGGACGCCGAAGCCGACCGCGCCCACCCGGTCAAGCGCCACCGCCCGGTCGCCACGGGCCAGGTCCCCGTCCCCGTCGCCTACGCCACGGGAGGCGTGCTCGCCGTCCTCGCCCCGACCGCCGCCGCCCTGCTGTCCTCCCCGGTCACCGCGGCACTGCTGACCGCCTACCTCGGCATGCAACTCGCGTACTGCGTCAGCCTCAAGCACGTCCTGGTCGTCGACCTCGCCGTCGTGACGACCGGGTTCCTGATGCGGGCGATGATCGGCGGGCTCGCCCTCGACATCCCGCTCTCCCGCTGGTTCCTGATCACCACGGGCTTCGGCGCGCTCTTCATGGTGGCGGCGAAACGGTACTCCGAGGCCGTCCAGCTGGCCGGGAACGTCGGTGCCACCCGCGCGCTGCTCACCGAGTACACGACCGGCTATCTGCGCTTCGTCTGGCAGCTGGCCGCCGGGGTCGCCGTGCTCGCCTACTGCCTGTGGGCCCTGGAGGAGGGCGGCGCGCCCAGCGCCGGGGTGCTGCCCTGGCGCCAGCTGTCCATGGTCGCCTTCATCCTGGCCGTCCTGCGGTACGCCGTCTTCGCCGACCGGGGCGCGGCGGGCGAGCCCGAGGACGTCGTCCTGCGCGACCGCGCGCTCGCCCTGATCGGACTGGTGTGGCTCGCGATGTACGGGCTCGCGGTCGTGAACTGGTGAGCCTCGCCCGGCGGCCCCTGACCCGGGAGCTCCTGGGCTTCGCCACCGTCGGGGTCCTCGCCTACGCCGCCGACCTCGGCCTCTTCCTCTGGCTGCGCGGCCCGGTGGGCCTCGACCCGCTCACCGCCAAGGCGCTGTCGTTCGTAGCGGGCTGCTCGGTCGCGTACACCGGCAACGCGCTCGGCACGTACCGGCACCGCCCCGTGCGGGGGCCCCGGCGGTACGCCGACTTCCTCGTGTTCCTCGCCGTGAACCTCGCGGGCGCCCTCGTCCAACTCCTGTGCGTCGCCGTCAGCCACTATGGCCTCGGGCTCACCTCGCGACGCGCCGACACGGTCTCCGGTGCGGGGATCGGTATGGCACTCGCCACGGTCCTGCGTTTTTGGGGTACCCGGACATGGGTTTTCCGAGGTGAGGGCAGAGTCGGATCATGGACTGGCTGAAAAAGCTCCCCGGCGTGGGGCCGTTGGTCACCCGCCTGATGGCCACACACGGGTGGCGGTCGTACGAGCGTCTGGACCGGGTGAAGTGGACGCGGCTCGCCGCCGCGATGACCTTCATCAGCTTCGTGGCGCTCTTCCCGCTGCTGACCGTCGGCGCCGCGATCGCCGCCGCCACCCTCACCAGCCAGCGGCAGAAGGAACTTCAGGACAAGATCGTCGAGCAGGTGCCGGGCATCTCCGACCAGCTCGACATCAACGCACTGGTCCAGAACGCCGGCACCATCGGGCTCATCGCGGGCGCCGTCCTGCTGTTCACCGGCATCGGCTGGGTCGGCTCCATGCGGGACTGTCTGCGCGCGGTCTGGGAGCTGCCCGACAGGGAGGAGAACCCCCTCCTGCGCAAGCTCCTGGACGCCGGGATCCTCGTCGGACTCGGCGGTGCCGTACTCGTCACCATCGCCGTCTCCACCATCGCGTCCTCGCTGGTCGGCTGGACGGCCCGGCAGCTCGGCATCGGCGAACACGACTGGGGGAGCGTGCTGCTGCAGTCGGCCGCGTTCGCCGTCGCCGTACTCACCGACTTCCTGGTGCTCCTGTACGTCCTGACCCTGCTGCCGGGCGTCGAGCCGCCGCGCCACCGGCTCGTCGTCGCCGCGCTGATGGGCGCCGTCGGCTTCGAACTGCTCAAGCTGCTGCTCAGCAGCTATATGCGGGGCGTGGCGTCGAAGAGCATGTACGGCGCCTTCGGTGTGCCCGTCGCGCTGCTGCTGTGGATCAACTTCACCTCGAAACTCGTCCTGTTCTGCGCCGCCTGGACGGCCACGGGACATGCCGACACCGGCCCGAAGCAACGCGACGACGGCTCCGACGAGCCCGCGGAGCCCGGCGGCATCGGCGCGCCGGGTCCGGCGGCGGCCGGGGGCGCCTGACCGCGGGTGGTGGTGAGGGGGTTCGGATCCGGGTGGCGCCGCGCTCGGGGCCCGCGGCGGTCGACGAGGTTCTCTCCGTCGGTGGGCCGGACCGGTCGGTGGGTCAGCGGCGGCGGCGCATCAGGTCGGGGAGCGGCCAGCGGCGGTTGACGAGGAAGACGGCGCCGGCGACCAGGGCGAGCAGGCCGCCCGTGATGGCCAGGGCGGTCCCGATCCCGCTGGAACCGCCCTTCGCCGCCGCGGAGGCGGCCACCGGCGACGACGAGGCCTTGGCCCCCTGGTCTCCGGACGACACCGGCGTGTTGGACCCGGTGGACGCGGTCGCACCCGCCTGCACGCCGGTGTCGACGCCCTTCGGCGGCACCAGCTCACCCACCGGTGCGACCTTGCCGGCCGCGCTGAAACCCCAGTCGAGCAGCCGCGCGGCCTCCTTGTAGACCTCGTTGTGCTCGTCCTTCTCCGGGTTCATCACGGTGACAAGGAGCACCTTGCCGTTCCGCTCGGCGACACCGGTGAACGTGGCGCCCGCGTTGGTGGTGTTGCCGTTCTTCACCCCCGCGATGCCCTGGTACGTGGAGACGTCGGTGTCACCGGTCAGCAGCCGGTTGGTGTTCTGGATCTCGAAGGACTCGCGGGTCGTCTTCCCCTTGTCGTTCTTCTTCGTCTCGCCCGGGAACTTCGCCCGCACCGTCGAGCAGTACTCCCGGAAGTCCTTCTTCTGCAGCCCGGAGCGGGCGAACAGCGTCAGGTCGTACGCCGACGACACCTGGCCCGGCTGGTCGTAGCCGTCGGGGCTGACCACATGCGTGTCGAGGGCTTGCAGGTCCTCGGCGTGCGCCTGCATGTCCTTGACCGTCTGCTCCACGCCGCCGTTCATCGCCGACAGCACGTGCACGGCGTCGTTGCCGGAGCGCAGGAAGACGCCGAGCCACAGATCGTGCACGCTGTACGTCTCCTCCTCCTTTATCCCCACCATGCTGGAGCCCGCGCCGATGCCCGAGAGGTCGGTGACGGCGACCTTGTGCTGCTCGGTCCTGGGGAACTTCGGCAGCACGGTGTCGGCGAAGAGCATCTTCAGCGTGCTCGCCGGGGGCAGCCGCCAGTGCGCGTTGTGGGCGGCCAGCACGTCGCCCGACTCGGCGTCGGTGACGATCCACGAGCGCGCGGTCACATCCTTGGGCAGCACCGGGGCGCCCGTACCGAGATCCACCTGCGTCCCGGCCTCTCCCAGCCGCGCACCGCCCACCGTCGACATGTTCGCCGGGGGAGTCGCGCTCGGGCTCGCCGTCGGTGACGGTGACGACGACGGCTTGTCGGCCGCGAAGACGGGGACCGTCGTCGTCAGCGAAAGGGACAACAGAGTGGCGGAAGTGACCAGCATCGATCGCCGGATGGTCTTTTTGGTGGCGGGCACGGTCGAGAAATTACAGGGCGCAGGCCGGGAAGTCCCCTCACCCGATGCTGGGGTCCCCTGGTCCCGGCCACCCCGGCGCCGGGTCCCGGCCGGCGACGGCGATACTGGACCCATGAAGCTCAGCCGCCCCGTCTCCTGGTTCCTGCTCGCCTTCGGAGTGTGGAGCTGGATCATCTGGGTCACTTTCGTCAAGAATTTGTGGAAGGACGGCAGCGGGCTCGCGTTCAACGACGCGGGGGATCCGACGGCGTACTTCTGGGTGCACCTGACGCTCGCCGTCGTCTCCTTTGTCTTGGGGACGGTCGTCGGCGGCATCGGGTTCCGCGGACTGCGCGCATTGCGCCAGACGTCATAACAACAGGGGACAAACGGGGGACAACGGAACACAGCGGCGGACAGCGGGGGGATACGGCGTCTTGGTCATCGTCTTCGTACTGGTGGGACTGCTCGCCCTTGCCGCGGTCGCGGGGCTGTACTGGTACGTGTGGCGCCGCCTGGTGCGCGACACGACGTCCGGTCCGGGGCTCGCCCGGCGCGCGGGCACGGTGGTCTTCGTCGCCGGGCCGGTGCTGATGATCGCCGCGGTCACCGCGGAGCGCGCCGGTGCGCCCTTCCGGCTCCAGCAGGTGCTGGCCTGGCCGGGGTTCCTGTGGATGGCGCTGTCGATCTACCTGCTGCTGGGGGTGGTGGCGGGGGAGGTCGTACGACCGTTGCTGCGCCGGGTCATGGAGCGGCGCGCGGCCCCCGCTGCGGCCGTACCGCAACCGGCACCCGTACGGAACCCGGCACCCATACCGCACACGGAGTCGGTGCCGCGCACGGAGTCGGTGCCGACGGGAGCGGCGGCTCCTGAGGAGCCCTCACCCGCCGAACCGCCACGGCCCGTCACCACCCCCTCGCGGCGGCTCTTCGTCTCGCGTGCCGTCGGCGGGGCCGCCGCGGCCGTCGCCCTGGGGACCGTGGGATACGGGACGTACGGGGTGCTGCGTGGGCCCCGGGTGAAGCGGGTCACCGTGCCGCTGGCCAAACTGCCCCGGTCCGCGCACGGTTACCGGATCGCCGTCGTCAGTGACATCCACCTCGGCCCCACCCTCGGGCGGGACTTCTGTCAGCGGGTCGTCGACACGATCAACTCGACGCAGCCCGACCTGATCGCGGTGGTCGGGGACCTCGTCGACGGGAGTGTGAAGGACCTCGGACCCGCCGCGGCGCCTCTCGCGCGGCTGCGGGCACGGCACGGCTCGTACTTCGTCACGGGCAACCACGAGTACTACTCCGGCGCCGCGCAATGGGTCGGGGAAGTACGGGAACTGGGTCTGCACCCGCTCGAGAACGCCCGGACGGAAATGGCCGGATTCGATCTCGCGGGCGTCAATGACGTCGCCGGGGAGAGCGAGGGGCACGGGCCCGACTTCGGGAGGGCGCTGGGGGACCGGGACACCGCGCGGGCCGTGGTGCTGCTCGCCCACCAGCCGGTCCAGATCCACGACGCCGTCAAGCACGGTGTCGACCTCCAGCTCTCGGGGCACACCCACGGCGGCCAGCTCTGGCCGGGCAACTACATCGCGGAACTGGCCAATCCCACGGTCGCGGGCCTGGAGCGGTACGGCGACACGCAGCTGTACGTCAGCCGGGGCGCGGGCGCCTGGGGACCGCCGACGCGAGTGGGCGCGCCGTCGGACATCACCGTCGTGGAACTGGCGTCCCTGCAAGCCTGAGAATCGGCTGTGAAACAGGGGCGAAACGGTCTTTCCCAATACCCCGTCTGATTCTTCGGACACCTCTTCCCACAGACGAAACACCTGTGGTTGGGTGATCCGCGTCACTGGGGAGTGACACGGGGCGTGGCCTGGGGAGGGGCGCCGATGCGATCGGTTCGCATACGGATTCTCGCGGTGCTGGTGGTGCTGGCGGCCGTGGGTGTGGGCGGCTGGCAGTTACTGCCGTCGAAGGAGAACGACAACAGGACCATCACGGTCGGGACGACGGACGCCGTCACGTCACTCGACCCGGCGGGCGCGTACGACGCCGGCTCCTGGGCCCTGTTCAGCAATGTGTTCCAGTCACTGCTGACGTTCGAGCCCGGTGGCGCCGCCCCCGTGCCGGACGCGGCGAAGAGCTGCGGGTTCGTGGGCGCGGGACTGCGGACCTATGTCTGCACCCTGCGCGACGACCTGACGTTCCCGAGCGGGAGCAAGGTGACCGCCGAGGACGTGAAGTTCTCCTTCGACCGGGTCAAGGCCATCAACTCCGAGGTGGGGCCCGCGTCCCTGCTCTCCACCCTCGGCTCGGTGGACGCCCAGGGCCTCAAGGTCACCTTCCACCTGTCCTCGCCGGACGCCACCTTCCCCTTCAAGGTGGCCACCGGAGCCGGGTCGATCGTCGACCACACCCGCTACCCGAAGCACGCCCTGCGCAAGGACGCGGGCGCCGACGGCACCGGAGTGTACGTACTGAAGTCGTATACGAAGGACAAGCGGGCCGTGCTCGCGCCCAACAAGCACTACAAGGGCTCCGTCGAGGGGAGCGGCACGCCCACCGTGCTGCGCTACTACGCGACCCCCAAGGCACTGGAGAGCGCCTGGAAGGCGAAGCAGGTCGACGTCGCGACGCGTCAGCTGCCGCCCGCGACGCTCGCCACCCTCTCGCCGAGCGACCCGAACCAGCACGTCACCGAGTCCGACAGCGCCGAGACCCGCAACCTCGTCCTCAACGTCCGCGCGAACTCGCCGCTGCACAGCCGCCTCGTACGGCAGGCCGTCGCCGTACTGATCAACCGCGAGCAACTGGTCAGCCAGACCTACAAGGGGACGACCGATCCGCTGTACGGGCTGATCCCGGCGGGCATCACGGGGCACTCGACGTCGTTCTTCGACGCCTACCCCAAGCCCGACGCGAAGAAGGCGAAGGCCCTGCTGACCGAGGCCGGGGTGTCGACGCCGGTGCGCTTCACCTACGGGTACGCCGAGGGGCGGGGCGCCGCCGGCGAGGAGGCCACCGAGCTCAAACGGCAGCTGGAGGCGAGCGGCCTGTTCAAGGTGGACATCAAGGGCTACGAGTGGACCGACTTCCAGAAGCGGTACGCCGAGGGCCAGTTGGACGCCTGGGCGGTCGGCTGGGTCGCCGACTTCCCCGACCCGGACACCTTCAGCACCCCGCTCGTCGGCACCGGCAACAGCATGAAGAACGGGTACAGCGACAAGGACGTGGACCGGCTGATTCAGGACAGTCAGCAGTACGAGGACCGCAGCCGCACGTCCGACGACTTCCAGGCACTGCAGGAAATCGTGGCCCGCGATGTTCCCCTGATTCCCCTGTGGCAGCGCAAGGAGTATGTACTCAGCAGTGAGGACGTCGGAGGCGGCCAGTATCTGTCGGACGGGACCGGTGTCTTCCGCCTCTGGCGGCTGAGCTGGATATGACACGTGACGTGATCTCGCGGGGTGGCCCCCCACCCCGGTGACATCGCGCTCTCGCCCAACGCGCCACCATGCGCGCACTATGTGCCGGAGGTGTGCGCGCGGTGAGGAGCTGAGGTGTTGAGACGCAACGCGTTCCGGCTGCCCCGGCACCCGGCGTCCGTCGGACTCGCCCGGCGCCGGGTACGCGACCATCTGCGGGACTGGGGCCACAGCACCGACGACCCGGCCCTCGCGGACGTCGTCCTGATCGTCTCCGAGCTCGCGACCAACGCCGTACGCCACGGACCCCTTCACGAAGGTCACGAAGGGGAGTTCGAGGTCGCGGTGACCGCGCTCGCCGACGGTTCCTGCTTCGTCGAGGTCTCCGACGAGGGCCTCGCCGTACCACGGCCGCGGCCGGTCTCCGTGGGGGAGGAGACCGGCCGCGGCCTGCACCTCGTGGAGGGCGTCGCCGTGGCGTGGGGGGTGTGGAGCCGGGGCCGCTACGGCAAGACCGTGTGGGCGCTCGTGGCGTCCCCGGCCCCGTGAGTCACGGCGCCGGGGTCGAGCCGTACGCCGTCAGGAAGCGGTCGCGGAAGGCGTTCATCTTCCAGACCGGGGTGTCCTGCTTCGGCTGCAGGCCGTCCGCCCAGTTCCAGCCGGCGATCTTGTCCAGGACCTTCGGGTCCTTGGCGACGATCGAGACCGGCACGTCACGGCTGGCGTGGTTGCCGCTGACCCGGGCGATGGGCTGGTGGTCGCCGAGGAAGATCAGCACGGTGTTCTTGTTGCCGTACTTCACCAGGTAGTTGATGAGGCTCGACACCGAGTACTGGATGGACTTGCCGTACTCCTGCTTCGACTTGGTGGAGTCGGTGATGATGTCCGCGGGCTTCTTGCCGGCCTTCTCGATCGCGTTGTAGATCGAGCCGTCACCGACCTGGTCCTGCGGGACCAGCTTGGGGATCGGCGCCCAGGGCTGGTGGCTGGAGGTCAGGATGATCGTCGACATCAGCGGCTTGTCGTGCTTCTTGCTGTGCACCAGACGCTCGAACGCGGTCAGCGCGTACTGGTCGGGCATGGTCGACCAGCTGAACTTCGGTCCCTTGTAGCCGAGTTTGTGGGAGTCGTAGAGCTTGTCGATGCCGTAGAACTTCTGCTCCGGCCAGGCCTTCTGGATGCCCGGCATGACACCGACCGTGTCCCAGGCGCCCGTCTTCTTGAACGCGCCGGGGAGGGTCAGGCGCTCGCCCGCGGTGACGGTGCGGTAGCGCTGCTGGTTGCTGATCCACAGGCCCGACATGAAGGTGGAGTGACCCAGCCAGCTGCTTCCGCCGTACGTCGCCGAGGTCAGCCAGCCGCTCTTCGCCGCGAACCCGGCGTCGGTCAGCTTCTTGTTCTCGGCGGTGAGCGTCGCGTCGACGCCCGGCGCCATGACCGGGTCCTCGATCGCGCTGCGGCCGTAGCTCTCGATGAAGGTGATCATCATGTCCTTGCCGCGCAGCCCGGTGAGCAGCTGGTCGGGCGGCGTGTTGGCGAAGTCGTCCTTCTTCGCGATCTTGGCGAACTCGGCTTCGTCCCGCAGCGTCCGCCGCACCTGCTCCGCCTTGAACTGGAGGGCCTGCATGGTGTGCTCCGAAGCGATGGGTATCCCCGCGGCGTACTGCACGCCCAGCGCCGCGCAGGTGACCCAGGCGATGGCCAGCACCAGCGTCGTGCGGGTCGCCGTCTCGGTGTTCCGGGCCGCCAGGTTGCCCAGCCGGATCACCGACATCGTCACGAGGGCGAGTACGGCGATCACGAGCGTCACGGCCAGGGCCGCGATGCCGAGCGCGCCACTCTTGCCGAACGTGTCCTGGAGGTATCCCTGCGCATCACTGAAGAGCGACCAGTCGAGGACGACGTTGAAGCCTCGCCCGAGGTATTCGTTGAAACCGATGTCGAGGAAGTTCACGACGGTCAGGGCGCCCAGGCCGAGCCCGGCGAACACCGCCACGGCGATCCGCGGCTTGCGGGGCAGGACGATCAGCAGGGCGGCGCCGAAGATCGCCTCCACCGGGAGACGCACGAAAGCGGCCAGCCGGAACTTGTCCGCCTGGGTCGGCATGAGCAGCGCGACGACCACGACGGCGAGGGCCACGGCAGTGGTGGTCCACCAGAGAACGCGGGCCGCGACCGGGTACTTCTCCCGCCACCCACCCCAACCACGCCGCCGCCACCAGCGTTGGTGGGGGGTGGCGGGGGTGTCGGGGGCGGGTGTGGCGGCGTCCGGCTCCGGGACTTCGGCCTCCGGAGCACTGGCCTCCGGGACTTCGGCCTCCGGTGCTTCCGCCTCGGGGGTCTCAGCCTCCGGGGCTTCCGCCTCGGGAGCCTCCGCCTCCGCGGCATCCGCTTCTGGAGTCTCCGCTTCGGGAGTCTTCGCCTCTGGAGTGCTCACCTCGGGAGTCTCCGCCTCAGAGGTCTCTGCCTCCGGGATCTCCGCTTCCGGGGTTTCCGCCTTCAGGGGGTCGGCCTTCGGGGGCTTCGTCTCCGACGCTTCAACCTGGACGGTGTCCCTCGGAGCGGGGGCGTCCAGGGGCGTGACCTCCTGCGAGGGCACGTCCTCCGGTGCCTCGTCCGTGTTCGACAGCTGTCGAGAGCTCGTGTTGAACGACAACCCGGCGGTCCTTCCGTGCGAAGCCCGGTGGTGGCGCGGCGGACCAGGCTGAGGTCGGGGCCGCCTTCATCTGTTGGGTACGAGGTCGTACCGGCCGGTGTTCAATCATCCGGGTTTGCTTATGTTCAAGCGAGTCACCGAGCTTGTTCAAGCACCTCACTGTGCTTGTTAAAGCAGCTCACCGCGTCGGAAGCGTCACCGTGACCTCGAGCCCCGCTCCCGGCGCCGTCCGTACCGCCACGTCACCCCCGTGCGCGGCCACCACTCCCTGCACGATCGCCATCCCCAGCCCGCTGCCCGCACCACCGCCCGCCCGGAAGAACCGGTCGAAGATGCGCGCCGCGTCCTCCTCCGCCAGCCCGGGCCCCTGGTCCGCGACACACAGCCGTACGGTCCCGTCCTCCCGTTCGAGACCGAGCCGCACCGGCACGTCGGCGGGCGTGTGGGTGCGTACGTTGGCCACCAGGTTGCCCAGCACCTGCCGCAGCCCCGACTCGTCGGCGTGCACCAGCAGTGTCCCGTCGGCGCCCACGGTCACCGGACGCCCGGGCTGCTGGGCCCGCAGATCCTCGGCCGCGTCCCGCACCAGACGGCTCAGGTCGACGTTCTTGAAACGCAGCTCGGGGCTCTGGTCGAGGCGGGCCAGGATGAGCAGTTCGTCCACGAGGCGTCCCATGCGGTCGGCCTCGGCGTTCATCCGGTCCCAGGCCCGCCGGCGCTCACCCGGCTCGCGCAGCATCCCCTTCTCGTACAGCTGGAGGTAGCCGCGGATCGCCGACAGCGGGGTGCGCAGCTCGTGCGAGGCGTCCGCGACGAACCGGCGCAGCTGCGCCGCGCTGCGCTCGCGGGTCCGGTACGCCGATTCCACCTGGTGGAGCATGGAGTTGAGGGCGAGCCGCAGCTGTTCGACCTCCTGGGTCGGATGGTGGCTGGAGGGCACGCGCCGGGTGAGGTCTCCCTCGGCGATGGCGGACGAGGTCTCCACCATGTCCTCCAGTGGCCGCATCCGGCGACTCACACTGATCATGGTCAGCACCGCGAGCAGCGACAACAGCAGGGTGCCGACGCCCAGATCGAGTTTGAGGGCCTTGGCGATGCCCTTGTGCAGGGCGTCGGTGGAGGCGGCGAGCAGCACGTACGTGCCGTCGGCGAGCCGGGCCCCGGTGACCCGGTAGGAGGCGCCGTGCACGGTGGTGTCGTGGAGGGCGGGGTCGTGCGCGAGGGCGCTCGGGTCGTCCACCGCGGCGACCAGCGCGCGCTGGATGTCGGTGGGCTTGAAACCGCCGACGCTGAGGGGGGTCCCGTGGCCGTCCACCGCCGCGAAGATCGAGTCGGGCTTGTCGGACCGGTCCGCGCCGGGGACCATCCGCTCGCGTACGAAGGCGAGCGCGGTGAGCGAGTCGATCTGGTGGAGGGTGAGCCGCGAACCGGTCAGCGACTCCCGCGTCTTGAACAGTTCCGTGTCGACCTGGTCGAGCAGATAGTGCCGCATGCCCATCAAACTGACGGCGGTCGCCACGATGATGCCCAGCGCCAGCAACCCCACGTTCGCGAGCGTCAGCTTGCCGCGCAACGAGTGGACCCCGTGATGACGCCGGGGGCGCCGCACACTCACGTACGCGGGAATCCCCGCACAGAGGGCGAGCTCGGTCCGGGATGCGGGTTCCGCGCGGGGGGAGGGCTCCGCGGGCGCCGCGGCGACCCCCGGGTCCGGGGATGCCGGCGTCATGCGAGGCCGTATCCGACGCCCCGGCGGGTCTGGATCACCGGTGGGCCGAGGGGTTCGAGTTTGCGGCGCAGATAGCTGATGTACGTCTCGACGACGGTCGACTCGGCGGAGTGTTCGTACTGCCAGACGTGCCGCAGGAGTTGCTCCTTGGGCACGATCCGGCCGCCGTTGCGGACGAGGAAGCGCAACAGGGCGTATTCGGTGGGGGTGAGCTCCACCGTGCGGTCCCCGCGGTGCACGGAGTACGTCGTCTCGTCCAGTTCGAGTTCGCCGTAGCGAAGGGGCGGGCGCTGGGGAAGGACGTCGTCGGGGCGGGTGCGGCGCAGTACGGCCGTGATCCGGGCGACGACCTCGTCGATGTTGAACGGCTTGGTGATGTAGTCGTCGCCGAAACCGAGCGCGCCGACGATCTCGGCGGGCGCGTCCCGCGCGGTGAGGAAGACGATCGCGAGGTCGGGCCGGCGCAGGCGCAGTTCACGGCCCAGCGCCCGCCCGTCGCCGTCCGGCAGCATCACGTCGAGCAGCGCCGCGTCGGGGCGGGTGCGTTCGGCGAGCGTGAGCGCCTGACGGACGGTGCCCGCGGTCATCACCTCGAAACGGTGGTAGCGCAGCGCGATGGCGAGGACGTCCGCGATGCTCGGCTCGTCCTCGACGACGAGAACGGTGGCCCCCTCGTGAGCGGTCATGCCCCCAGTATCCGCACGCGGGTCGCGCCAGGGGGCGGCTCC
This sequence comes from Streptomyces sp. GbtcB7, assembly GCF_019091445.1. Classification (NCBI taxonomy): domain Bacteria; kingdom Bacillati; phylum Actinomycetota; class Actinomycetes; order Kitasatosporales; family Streptomycetaceae; genus Streptomyces; species Streptomyces sp. GbtcB7. Next base: position 101,237 of record NZ_JAGXJM010000029.1, on the reverse strand, counting down.
CCCTTTGGAGTTCCTTGAGAGTCATGGGCGGTCTGTGTCGTCGCTCGAGCGTGCCGGTCGATGGTTGGTCCCAGGACCTGGGGGACCAACCGACAACCGAACGACCGGATGACCGGTCGACTAAGGAGCGTTGAGCGTGGCGACATTGGCACGGTGGTGCTATCGGCACCGGCTGGTGGTCCTGTTGCTGTGGGTGGGGGCACTGCTCGGGCTCGGGGCCGCGGCCTCGACCGCGGGCACGGATTACGCGAACGTCTTCTCCCTTCCGAACACGGACTCCAAGCGCGCGTACGACCAGATGGAGAAGGCCTTCCCGGAGCGCGCGGGCGACACCGACACGGTGGTGTGGAAGGTCGACACGGGAACCGTCCGGGACCAGTCCGTACAGTCCCGGATCCAGCCCGTGCTGGAGAAGATCGGCAAGATGGCGGGGGTCGGCGGCGTCACCAGCCCGTACGCGGGCGACCGGGGCGCGGCGCAGATCAGCGCCAACGGCAGGATCGCCTACGCCCAGATCACCTTCGCCGAGCAGGCGAACGCGGTGCCCAAGGAACTGGTGCAGGACGTGGTCGACACCGCGCAGGGCGCCCGAGGCGGCGGTCTGCACGTCGAGCTGGGCGGTCAGGCGATCCAGCGCGTCCAGGAACCGCCCACAGGACTCGCCGAGATGATCGGCATCCTGGCCGCGGCGGTCGTCCTCTTCCTCGCCTTCGGCTCGCTCTTCGCGATGCTGCTCCCGATCGGCATCGCTATCTTCGGGGTGGGCACGGGCCTGTTCTCCACCCAGCTGCTCAGCCATGTGACGTCGGTGCCCGACCTGGCTCCGCTGCTCGCCACGCTGATCGGTCTCGGCGTCGGCATCGACTACGCGCTGTTCATCGTCACCCGGCACCGGCGCGGCATCCTGCGCGGCATGGACCCGGAGGAGTCGGCGGTCACCGCCCTCAACACCTCCGGCCGCGCGGTGCTGTTCGCGGGCGGCACGGTGTGCATCGCGCTCGCCGGGATGCTCGTGACCAACCTGCGCTTCCTGGACGGCGTGGTCATCGGCACCTCGCTCACCGTCGTGTTCAGCGTGCTCGCGGCGGTCACGCTGCTGCCCGCGCTGCTCGGCCTCCTCGGCTCCCGGGTGCTCAGCCGCCGCCAGCGGCGCAAGCTGGCCGCCGAGGGCCCCGAGCCGGAGCGGGCCAGCGGCTTCGCGGCACGCTGGTCGGCGAGCGTCCAGAAGCGCCCGCGGTCGATCGCCGTCATGGCCCTCGTCGTCATGGCGATCCTCGCGATCCCGGTGCTGTCGCTGCGGCTCGGCGCGACCGACCAGGGCAACGACGACGCGTCGACGACGACCCGGAAGGCGTACGACCTCCTCGCGGAGGGCTTCGGACCCGGCTTCAACGGCCCGCTCCAGGTGGTTTCCACCAGCGGCGACACGAACAAGCTGGTGCAGGGCATCCGCGCGACCGACGGCGTCGCCCAGGTCGCGGCGCTGCCGCCCGCGCAGGGCGTCACGGTGATCCAGGTCGTACCGACCACGTCACCGCAGTCCGAGAAGACGGACCAGCTCATCGACACCCTGCGGGACAAGGTGATCCCGGACGCCGGGGCGCAGGCGCACGTCGGCGGTGTGACGGCGATCTCCAAGGACTTCTCGACCGTCACGGGTGACCGGCTGCCGCTCTTCATCGCCACCATCATCGGCCTGGGCTTCCTGTTGCTGATGGTCGCCTTCCGCTCCCTGGTGGTGCCCCTGACCGCCGCCCTGATGAACCTGATCGCGGCCGCCGCGTCCTTCGGCGTCCTCGTCGCGATCTTCCAGTGGGGCTGGGGGCTGAGCCTGCTGGGCCTCGGCAAGGAGGGTCCGATCAACGCCTTCCTGCCCGTCATCATGCTCTCCCTCCTCTTCGGCCTCTCCATGGACTACCAGGTGTTCCTGGTGAGCCGGATGCACGAGGAGTGGGTGCACACGAAGGACAACGCGCGGGCGGTCCGGGTCGGCCTCGCGGAGACCAGCCGGGTCATCAACTCCGCCGCCCTGATCATGGTCTGCGTCTTCCTCGCCTTCGTCCTCAGCGGTGACTCGGGGGCGGCGATGGCGGGCGTGGGCCTCGCGGCGGCGGTCGCGCTCGACGCGTTCATTCTCCGTACGGCGCTGGTGCCGGCCGCCATGCATCTGCTGGGCAAGTCCAACTGGTGGCTGCCGGCGGGTCTGGAGAAGCGGTTGCCGCACCTGGCGGTGGAGCCGGCGGAGGAGGCGGAGTCGCTGCCGCGGGCTTCGGCGGGAGGACCGACGGTCGTGCACGGCTTCGTCCGTGACGCGGAGGGCGCGCCGGTCGACGGGGCGGTCCTCACCCTGCTCAGCAAGGGCGGGCGTCAGCTGGACCGGGTGACCTCACTGGCGGACGGTTCCTACATCGTCTCGGTACCGGCTCCTGGCACGTATCTGCTGTCGGCGACGGCCTCGTCGTACGGCGCCCGCGCCCGGCACGTCATCGTGACCGACGAACCGCTGGTGCACGACCTGGAGTTGACGGAGGGGGAGGTGGACGCCGTCAACTAGCCGTGGGGTGCCCGGCTTCGAGGATCCTTTTCACATCAAGGGTGACCTTGCCGCCGACGGACTCGGGGAGCGTGACGAGTTCGTCGGCGGTGTGGATGCCATGCACCTTGTAGCGGTCCGCGACCGGATCAGTGAGGACGTGAAGGCGCTGGTGCTGGCGGTCGACGATGACGTAGACGGGGATGCGGGCCCTGGCGTAGGAGGAGACCTTGTCCCGCAGATCCGTTTTCCAGTTGGTGGAGGTGACTTCCATGACGAGGCGGAAGCAGGTCGGGTCGTAGCAGCTGTTCTCCACCAGGTGATGGCGGTAGTCGTCGTCGACCACCGACAGGTCGGGGATCACGTAGTCCTCTGGACCGCTGGGCAGCCAGAGGCCGATTCCCGGCAGGGCTCGCACCAGGCCCAGTTGCATGAACGGGGCAGCGAAGAGCATCAGGGCCTCGGAGTGAGGGCCGTCCGGTGCTGGGCTCACGAGGATCTGGCCTCCGATGATCTCGACGCGGCGGCCCGGAAGACTCTCCATGATGAGGTTCGCCTCGGCGATCAGCGGCCGGTCCTCGTGCGGTCGCTCGACAGCTGCTGCGGACATCACGTGCCTCCCATGGGCTGGTGTCGAGAACATCATCGTAGGCCGGACGTCTCCCCCGTGTCCTGTACTGGCGGCGTCACCCGATCGTGGAGCCCCGCCCCGGATCCGGCAGCAGCTTCGTCATCCCCGGCAGGAAGTCCGTGAACAGCTCGTGCACCTCGTGGACGAGCGGGCGCAGGACGCGGAAGCGGGCCAGTGAGACGCCCCGGGTGGTGATGCGGGCGCCGCGCTCGGCGAGCCGGTAGCTGCGTTCGCGCCCCTCCGTGCGGTCGAAGACCCAGTACAGGACGAGCCCCATCTGCGACAGCCACATCAGCTCGGGCAGGACGTCCTTCAGCTCCTCCGGAACCTTCGCCTTCGACCCGGCGAGCACCTCGCGGTGTATGGCGATGGACTCCTCGCGCGGGCCCGCCGACTCGGGGGAGAAGGGGCTGAGCGGGCTCTCCGGATCGGCGGCGTTCTTGAAGAACTGCGCCGCGAACTCGTGGTACGGCTCCGCCACGTCCAGCCACGCCTTCAGCACGCCCGCGATCCGCGCCTCCAGATCCTTCTCGCGCTCCAGGACCGGCCGGATCGCCGCCTGGTGCTCGGCGCCGATCCGGTCGTAGAAGCCCTGGATGAGGTGCTCCTTGCCGGCGAAGTAGTAGTACGCGTTGCCGACGGAGACCCCGGCCTCCTGGGCGATCGCCCGCATGGTCGTCTTGTCGTACCCCCGCTCCTGGAACAGCCGCAGCGCGGTCTCCAGGATCAGCGCGCGGGTCTGCTCGCTCTTGGCGGGACCCTTTTCCTGGGCCTTTCCGGGCGCGCTGGTGTCGTCCGGGCCGGGGCTGTCTGTCGGTGCTGGCACGGGAACAGAGCCTAACGAGTCGAACAGGAGCCGTCGTCACAGCCGGGAGGCAGGTACATCCACCCGATGCTCGGCTCGTACACCCACCCGTCGCCCCGCCGGTACGCGCCTCCGCCCCACCCCTGCGGGGTGTGCGCGGAGCGCCATTTCGCGGCGGCGAGCATCGCGCCCTTGGCGAGCCGGGCCCCGGCCGGGGTGCTCAGCCGGTGGGCGAGCGGCCGGTGCTCGCGCAGCGCCCACAGGCAGACGACCCAGGCGGCGGCCCCGCGGTAGACCTGACCACCGTCCCCGACGACGGTGATCTCGTCGAGGGTGGCGCGGTGGTCGAGGGCGGGGAAGAGCGCCCTGGCCTGCTCGGAACCGGCCGGCACGAGCCGCAGCGGCACCAGCTGGGGCTGCTTGCCCAGCCAGTCGCGCAGGAAGGTGCACAGCGAGCACGAGGCGTCGTAGAGGACGGTGAGCCCGAGGACCGGGACGCGTGCGGCGTCCCGGTCACGGGTGGCCTCGAGGCCGGTCATGGTGCTCACGCCCCGGCCGTCGGCGCGACCCAGTCCGTCGGCGCGACGGGCGGCAGCTGCTCCCGCTCCATGACGCCCCGCCGCCGGATCTTGTTGAGCACGTACACGTTGCCGAGGTGCATGACCCCGAGGACGAGCAGGACGACGCCGAGCTTGGTCGACAGGGCCTCGAAGATCCCGCGGGTGTCGGTGATCTCGCCGTCGTCGCCGTTCAGGTAGAGCGCGACGAAGCCCAGGTTGACGAGGTAGAAGCCCACCACCAGGAGGTGGTTGACGGCGTCGGCGAGCTTCTCGTTCCCGTGCAGCACGTCGGCGAGGAAGATCCGCCCGTTGTGGCTGAGCGTGCGTGCCACCCAGACCGTCAGCGCGATGCTGACCAGCAGATAGATGACGTACGCGACGACCGTGAGGTCCATGTCCCCACCCCTTCTTGAACGCGTTCAAAACGCTGTCGAGAAGGAATGTAGACCTGCTTTTGAACATGTTCAAGTCAGGGCGGCGTGAAGCGCGGGGTGAGGCGGGTCACGCCTGACGGCGGCCCAGCTCGGGCCGCTTGCCGTAGTCCGTGAAGCCGATGACGTTGCCCCAGGGGTCGGCGATCTCGACGGTCCAGCCGGTGGCGACCGGGAAGACGGGGGCGAGCGGCCGGATGCCCGCCGAGGCCAGCGCGTCGGCCGTGGCCCGCGCGTCCCGGACCTCCAGCCACACCCGTGCCGAGGCCCACAGCGGCGGCCGGAGGCCGAGCTCCTCCTCCAGTCGCAGCAGCAGTCCCGGCGTCTCCTTGCCCACCTTCAGCAGCGCGATCCCGGCCTCGTCGAGCCGGAACGCCACCGGAATGCCGGCCCGCCCGTAGAACTCGACCGCGGCACCGAGGTTCCCGACGGGCAGCAGTACGTTGTCGAAGCCGAGCAGCTCGTACGACACATCATCTGACATGCCATCAGATTAGGTACGGGCCGCGCAGGGAGCCCGGTGGCTGACCGTGCGGGTCCCCCAGGTGGTGCAAGGCCGAGCGTGCCGCGTGGTAGCCGCACATGCCGTGCACGCCGGGGCCGGGCGGGGTCGCCGCCGAGCACAGGAAGACGCCGGGGATGCCGGTGTCGTAGGGATCGAGGGCCGCGCGGGGGCGCAGGACCAGCTGGCGCGGGGTGTTGGCGCCGGTGAGGATGTCACCGCCCACGTAGTTGGCGTTGTACGCCTCCAGCCGGGACGCGGACATCGACGCACGGGCGACCACGCGCTCCCGCAGGCCCGGTGCGAAGCGCTCGATCCGGTCGAGTACGGCTTCGGTGGCGTCGCCGTCGTACCCGTGCGGGACGTGCGCGTACGCCCAGACGGGGTGCACGTCTCCCGCCGAGCGGACCGGGTCGGCGAGGTACTGCTGGGACACCAGCACGAAGGGACGCTCCGGCATCCGCCCGCGCGTCACCGCCCGTTCGGCGTCCACGACCTCTTCCAGCGTGCCGCCCAGATGGACGGTCCCGGCCCGGCGGCAGACCTCGTCGCGCCAGGGCACACCGCCCTCGACGGCCAGGTCGACCTTGAAGGCGGCGGGCCCGTGCCGCCAGCGGGTGTACGCGCGGCGGGTGCGGGCGGGCAGTCGGTCGCCGCACAGCGCCACGGCGGCGCGCGGCGCGACGTCCAGCAATGTGACGCGGGCGGGCGGCAGTTCGGCCAGCGACCGCACCCGGACGCCGGTCTCCACGGTGCCGCCGAGTTCGGCCAGGCACGCCGCCAGGGCACGGGTGACGGCCCCTGAGCCACCGTGCGCCACGGGCCAGCCGTGCCGGTGCGCCGCCGCGGTCAGCATGAGGCCGATGGCGGCGCTGCCCGGCGCGGTCAGGGGCGCCATCGCGTGCGCGGCGACGCCGGCGAACAGGGCGCGGGCGCCCGGCGTGCGCCAGCGGCGCGCGACGGCGGTGGCGCCGAGCGCCGCGTGCAGTCCGAACCGGGCCAGGGGGAGGGGATGCCGGGGCAGCCGCAGCGGTGGGCGCAGCAACTCCGCCGCGAGGGAGTCGTACTGGTCCGTCAGCGGCCCGAACAGCCGCTCCCACGCGGCTCCGTCCGGGCCGAGGGAGCGTGCCGTGGCCTTGAGGGACCGGCGCAGGACGGCCGCGGGGCCGTGGTCGAGCGGATGGGCGAGATCGATCTCGGGCCGTCGCCACTCCAGGCCGTGCCGCTCCAAGTCGAGGGACCGCAGGAAGGGTGAGGCGAGCGCCATCGGGTGGACGGCCGCGCAGTGGTCGTGGAGCAGCCCGGACAGGGTCAGTTCGCTGGTCCGGGTGCCGCCGCCGAGCGTGTCGGCCGCCTCCAGGACGGTGACGGCGAGCCCGCGCCGGGCCAGGACCACGGCGGCCGCGAGACCGTTGGGCCCCGACCCCACCACGATGGCGTCCGGTGTCACCGCGGGATGCCGCCGGTACGGCGCATCCACCGCAGATAGGCGGGGGAGGGGGAACCGAGTCCGGTGGCGTCGTCGTAGCCGGGGACGGCGTGCAGGCCGTAGTCGCGGCCCAGGGCGTAGAGGACGTAGCGCTGCTGGTCGTCGGACGGGGCCTGGGCCGTCGGCGAGGGGCCGTAGTCGCGGACGACGGTGAGCGGGCCGGTACCCGCGGCGGCGGGGTGGTCGGTGACGTCGCGGAAGACCGGACTGCCGCCGAGCGCGTACAGCAGCGGGTTGGCGAAGCCCAGCGGACGACCGGTCTCCTGCTGGGCGTCGGCCTGGAGCGCGGCGAAGGCGGGGGTGGCGGCGGAGGTGCCGCCGAAGCCCACGAGCTGGAAGGTGCCGCCGTCGGTGAGCCCGACCAGGACGGGCAGCGCGCCGTCGCCCTCCATGGCCACGTCGGGGGTGGTGCGCCGCGCCGGGGTGCCGTGGCTGCCGGCGGGTGTGCGCCCGCGCTGGTACCAGGGCTGCGGGAAGTCGCTGGGGCCGCCTCCGCCGCCGAACGCGAACACTCCGGGGAGGGGGCCCCAGGCCTTTCCGGATGCCCGGGAGGCGGATGCCCGGGCGGCGGAGGTGCTGTCGGTGAGGACCGACAGCTCGTCGCCCATGCTGGTCTCCCAGGCGTAGTTCCCGTGCCGGTCGAGGGCCAGGGTGGTGCCTCCGACGGAGGTGACCCAGGGGGAGCCGCTGGGGAAGTCCGCCTGGGCGGCGGTGGTCTTCGGGTCGCAGTTGACGCCGGTCTCGGCGGCTCCGGGCGAGGAGTCTCCGCAGTCCCCGGCGGCGAAGTACACCCCGATGCCCTCCGCGGCGGCCTGCTCGAACAGCAGGTTCCAGGCGTTCACGAGGTCCGGGGTCAGATGTCCGGGGTCGGAGTGGATGATCTCGGCCCAGGAGTTGGAGATGGAGTCGGCCAGGCGGTGGTCGATGACGGTGGCCTCGGCGTCCATGAGGTCGGCGTCGAGACAGGAGTCGGCGCCCATGTAGAGGACGTGCGCGTCGGGGGCCAGACCATGGGCCATGTCGACGTCCAGCGCCTCCTCGCCGGCCCAGGACGCGGGAGGCGCACACGCGGAGCCCACGTTCCAGTCCTTCGGGGTGACCCGCTGGCGGTACTGGCCCGGACGGAAGGGGCGGTCACCGGTGGCGCGGGCGTACCGGTCGGCGTCGGCGGGCATGGTGGGGGAGCCGTAGGCGTCGACGATGGCGATCGTCGTGCCCTTGCCGGTCGCGTGGGCACCGCCCGCTCCGTAGGCGTGACGCAGTTGTGCGGGGACGTACGGGCAGGGCGCGTACGTGGGTGTCGCGCCGTAGGCGGTCGGCAGACCGGTGGCCGGGGTCCCGCCGAAGGAGGGGGAACAGACGGCGCCGGTGCCGTCGGCGACGGCGCCGGAGGGCCGCGGGTGCAGTGGGGTGGTGGTGCGGTGGGACTGCGGGTGGGCGGCGGCGGGCGCGGACAGCCCGGAGACGGCCACCACCTCGGTGCCGAGGGAGCTCGGGACGCTGAGGTCGCCGGACGGCGCGCTGACCGTCCCCCGGGCCGTGCGGTAGTGGTGGATGGGGCTTCCGAGCGCCTGCCGTACGGCTCTTTCGGGGCCGGAGACGTCCACGTAGTGCGCGGTGTCCCGGGTGACGGTGAGGCCGGACCGGGTCAACCAGTCGGCCACGGCCCGGTGTTCGGCCGGTCCGAGGGCGAAGCGCCGCTGGTAGGCGGTGGGGGTGAGGAAGTGCCGGTAGTGCGGGCTGTGCGGGTCGGTCACCTGCCGGAGGAACGCGGCCAGGCCGCCCGGGTCGCGGGAGCCGAGGTAGAGGCGGGCGGTGAGGCGTTGGTCGGCCGGCACCGCGCCCGCGTCCGCGCCGGCGGTGGCGTATCCGGGACGCGAGCCGGACAGGGTGTGCCGCTGCGGGGAGGGGTCCGCGGCGTGCGCGGCGGGCGAGGCCAGCACCGTACCCAGGAGTGCGGTGCAGACGGCGGCGGTGAGCGCGCCGGGGCGTATGCGCGGGTGTGCGGACATGGTGAGCCCTTCTGGGGAGCCGAGGTGGCGTCCGGGCCGGCCGTACGGAGGTCGCGGGCGGACGTGAAGAGACGTGACGGGTCGCGGGCGGACGTGAAGAGGGGGAGGCGCAAGGGTGGTGCGGGGTGGTCCCCGGTGTGGGGGGGGGCTTTCAGGCAGGCAGGGGACCTTCAGGTACGCAGCGTGCGTCCCCGGTGCAGCGTTCCGGTGATGCCGGTGAACCGGAGGTCGAGGCCGAGCCCGTCGCGCTCGGCGTGCAGGTGCAGATGGGGCTCGGTGGTGTTGCCCGAGTTGCCGACCTCGCCGAGGAGTTGGCCCGCGTGTACCCGGTCGCCGGTGGCCACGGTCACGGTGCCGGGCCGCAGATGCGCGAGTTTGACCAGCTCGCTGCCGGTGTCGATGAACACGTGGTTGCCGTAGGGGGGTTCGTAGCGGATGGTGCCGGGGACCTGGTCCGCGTAGTCGTCGGCGGCGGAGACCACGTCCCCGTCGCACGGGGCGTACAGCTTCGCGCCGTAGATCAGGTAGGTGTCCGGCGACGCACCGGAGCGCAGCCGGGCGCCGCGCGCGCCGACGCCGATGACGTCGATCGCCCCGCGCTGTTCGGGGTGGGGCGTGTGGTGGTTCAGGCCGGGGCCGCCGCCCTGCGCGATGAACCAGGTGCCGTCGCGCAGCGGGAAGCGCAGGGGTGCCGACAGCTCCGCCCCCCAGCGGTGGCGTCGCGCCCACGCCAGGTACCCGGCGATTCCGCCCAGCAGGACAAGACCGGTCACGAGCTCCGAGCCGAGGTGACCGGCGGGCAGCGAGGGCAGTCGCCAGGCCGAGGCGAGCGCCGCGGGCCCGCCCGCTTCCATGGCCCGGCGCAGCCACCGGGGCAGCCGGGCAGGCATGAGACGCCCCTCCATGAGGAGATACGCGGCGGCCACGATCAGGACGTCGCCGCACCAGGAGGTCACCGACGACGCGGTCCAGCACGCCGCGACGCGCACGACCAGCAGTACGCACCACAGGGCCCAGCCCACGGCGAAGCGTGCTCCGGCCGGGACGCGCAGCCGGGGCGGCCGGTAGGGGCCGGGGGCGAGACGGAGGTTGGTGAGGCGTCCGCCGGCGTCGGCGGCGGCGAAGGCCAGGGTCCGTCCCGCCGTCCCCTGGATCACCAGCCCGTCCGGGCCGTCCGTGACCGAGCGCACGTCTCCCACGTGGGCGAGTGTCGCCCCGACCACTTCGTGCAGCCGCCGGTCGCCCACGGCGTCGACGACGCGCGGCGCCAGCTCGCCCCACTGCCCGGGGTCGGCCAGGAGGAAGCGCTCCAGGGCGCGGGCGGCGTCGGTGCTGTCGTGCCTAGGCATCGGCCGCCCCTTCCCGAGGCGCGAGGACGGCGAACGCGGAGACCGTGGCGGGTCCGGCGCCGACGGCGCCGTCGGGGCGGAGCCGCTGGGCGAGGCGCGAAGTGACGCCGACCGCACGCTTTTTGAGGGACCGGTAGTCCTCGTCCCGCAGGCAGGTGCAGTCCGCGCCGATCATCAGCAGCCCGAAGCACACCAGTCCCATGCAGGCCATGATGCCCAGGTGCATGCCCTCCAGCGCCAGGGTGTTGGCCTTCCGCACCCAGGCGCGGGCGGACAGGATCGCGAACGGGAGCGCCAGTTCGGCGAAGATGGTGAAGTAGCTGACCGCGGTGCCGACATAGGCGTTGCCCATCGCGTGTGCGTACGTCGACGACATCTGGAAACCCGTGATGCGGCTGATGTAGTACATGGCGACGCCGTCCTGCCACATCTTCCCGGTGATCTTCCAGTAGCCCGCGGCGAAGTACAGCACCGCGGTCTGGAAGACGATCAGATACGCCCCCAGGTTGTGCACGACCGTGCCGACCGACGGGGCGCTGCGGGCCCGCAGCCCGGTACGCCTGGCCTTGGCCCCCGGAGCGAAGTAGGCGTTGGAGACGGTGAAGACCATGAAGATGACGAGGATCTGGGCGAGGTTGTCACCGCCCTCCAGCACGTCCTGATTGCGGTTGTGCAGCGACCACATCAGCACGGCCTGGGCCACGGTCAGCACCCTGCCGCCGCACACCATGAAGGCGGCGGAGACCAGGATCGTGGCGTGGAAGACGATCTCGAACCAGACCGTGGAGTGGCTGAAGAGGTAGAGGGAGAAGGCGCCGTGGGTCAGCGCCGCCTTCGCGGTGTGGATCGAGTTGTAGGAATCGGGGCCCCACAGGAACCGCCGGTTTCCGTAGTCGGCGAGGCAGTACATGACCGTCGCCAGCCCGATCACGATCCGCAGCAGCGCGATCCCGATCAGCCGGTGTTCGCGGCTCGCCATCCGTAGCAGCCCGGCATCGATCCGCGCCAGCCCGTACTTGGCCCATCCGCGCATCAGCGGGCCACCCCCGGAACGTAGTCCATCCACGACGTCTCCAGAATTCCCTTGCTTTTTTCTTCGGGTTTCGGAGTCACATAGCGCTCCGAGAAAGGAATGATGGGCCTGGTCTTGAAAGCGGCTTTGACGGACACGATGTCCACCCCCGGGTACATCGTGGCGGCCCGGGCGGAAAGGAAACGCTGGATTTCCTGGAACTCCGGTACGTACTGCTTGTCCAGATCGGCCTGAGCCGCCTTGCGCTGCGCCGCGGGAAGCTTTTTGAAGTCCGTCACCAAACGTGCGTACCGATTGGCGGCGGCGTCGAACGCCAGCGGGATGCCCGGAAGCTTCGTCGGATTCAGCGGGAATGCGCGCGGGGCGCGGTCGATGGCCTGCTCGATTTCCACCGGGCTGGTCTGCACGACCTGGTCGGAACCGGCGGTCCGCATGCGCACCGTCAGGTAGATGAGGTCGTCGTTGCTGCCCGGGGTGGGGCCGAAGAGCTGCCAGTCCTGCCAGAAATACGGCTGCATGACATGGGCGACCGGTCCCTGGATACGGGACTTGGCCGGAGAATCGGGCGCGTTGTAGACCAGGCAGGCGGCCGTGTACAGGGCCACGGGCAGCAGGGCCAGGAAGGCGCAGATCCGCAGCCGCGCCGTGACCGCGCGAGCGTCCGCGCGAGGGCCGTTGCCGGCGTCCGCGCGAGGGTCGTCGGCGGCGTCCACGCCGGTCGGGCCGTCGGCGGCGTCCGCGCGAGCCGGGTCGTCGTCGGCGTCCGCGGGGACTCGCCCGAAGACTCTCATCGTGCGACATCTCCCTTTCGCTGAGGTGAAGGGGTGCGCCCGGCGGCCGGGAGGACCGCCGGGCGCGTGTGCGAGTGGTACGTCACCGGATGCCGGGGCCGGTCAGGGACGCGGCCCCGGCGCGGTCAGTTGGCGTCGTACTGGACGTCCCCGGGGATGACCCCGTGCAGGCCGTTCGCGCTGATGGCGGGGCCACCGCTGGACGACGAGGAGGACTCGCTGGAGGACGAGGACCGGAGCTTCGTCGAGACCTTGACCGCCGCCTCGGTGACCTTGACCGCGGTGGCGGCGACCACGCTCTGGGCGACGGCGTGCCAGAACTGCGGCTGGACTCCGTCGTTGACGACGGTGGCGGTGGCGACCGAGTGGTGGGCGGCGGTCCGCTGCTGCGGCAACGACGTTGCCGAGGCGTTGGCGGCGCCGAGCCCCGCGGCCCCCGTTGCGGCGACCGCGGTGATGACGGTCGCCGCTATGACACGCTTGGCGTTCACGATGCTGAGCCTTCCTGTATGGAATTTGGATGGTCTTCCGGGAATTTCCGGCATGGCGAAGCCGCACCGGAAACGTGAGGGATCCCTGGAATCGATTCGCTAGCGAGATGGTGCGCATGACGCGGCAGATCTCTGGCTGCCGCAGGAAACAGTGAGGCCTCATCCGGGAGAGTGGTCAGCTCGGCCGGAGAGAAGAAGTTGCACCTGTCCCCCGTCGGGGCGCGCCGCCGAGCATCCGGGAATCTGCAGAATTCCCCACCGCGTACGCCGGCCGTCCCGATCGAAGGCCCCCGGTGGTCAGTCGGGGCGCCTTTCCCATGAGAAACCTATCAAGAGGCCAATCGCCCCTCAATGGCGAATTCGACTACGGAGAGCAAGGTCCTTCCGTACCCTCAGGGGAACCTCATATCGATGAGGTTTTCTTTACTCTGGGGTGCCCCGGCACGCCCAGGCGGGGGCGATACACAACGGAACCATTGCTTCCCATGGCAATCTTTTACCGGCGGCCCGGCCCGCGGCGCGTTCTCCACGCTTCGGGAAAGGCCGAAAAACACGGTCCGTCAACGACTGTGGGCCCCGCTCCCACAAGGGGAACGGGGCCCACGGCGCCGTACGACCGGAAGGCCGGCCGGAAGATCAGAAGCGACGCGTGATCAGCGCGCGCTTCACTTCCTGGATCGCCTTCGTGACCTCGATACCGCGCGGGCAGGCGTCCGTGCAGTTGAACGTGGTGCGGCAACGCCACACGCCGTCCTTGTCGTTGAGGATCTCCAGGCGCTGCTCGCCCGCTTCGTCACGGCTGTCGAAGATGAAGCGGTGCGCGTTGACGATGGCGGCCGGACCGAAGTACTGGCCGTCGTTCCAGAAGACCGGGCAGGACGACGTGCACGCCGCGCACAGGATGCACTTGGTGGTGTCGTCGAAGCGCTCGCGGTCCTCGGCGGACTGCAGACGCTCGCGCGTCGGCTCGTTGGTGTCCTTCGTGATCAGGAAGGGCATCACATCGCGGTACGCCTGGAAGAACGGCTCCATGTCGACCACGAGGTCCTTGAGGACCGTCAGACCCTTGATGGGCTCGACCGTGATCGGCTTGTCGGGGTTGATGTCCTTGATCAGCGTCTTGCAGGCGAGGCGGTTCTTGCCGTTGATCCGCATGGCGTCCGAGCCGCAGATGCCGTGCGCGCAGGAGCGACGGAACGTGAGGGTTCCGTCCTGGTCCCACTTGATCTTGTGGAGGGCGTCGAGGACGCGCTCCTTCGGGTCGATCTCCAGCTGGAAGTCTTCCCAGACCGCCTCTGCCGCGACCTCGGGGTTGAAGCGGCGGATGCGGAAGGTGGCGGTGATGTACGGCGAGTCGGCGAAGCCCGCCTCGGGCTGGCCGGCGCTGTCCGCCTTGTCGAGGGTCGGGGTAGCCATCAGTACTTACGCTCCATCGGCTGGTAGCGGGTCTGGACGACCGGCTTGTAGTCGAGACGGATGGACTCGGTGCCGTCGTCGCCGACCTCGCGGTACGCCATGGTGTGGCGCATGAAGTTGACGTCGTCGCGGTTCGGGTAGTCCTCGCGGTAGTGACCGCCGCGGGACTCCTTGCGGGCGAGCGCGGAGACGGCCATGACCTCGGCCAGGTCGAGCAGGTTGCCCAGCTCGATGGCCTCGAGGAGGTCCGTGTTGAACCGCCTGCCCTTGTCCTGGATCGAGACGTTCCGGTAGCGCTCGCGCAGCTCGGCGATCTTCTCGACCGCCGTCTTGATCGTCTGCTCGGTGCGGAACACCATCACGTTGGCGTCCATGCACTCCTGCAGCTCCAGGCGCAGCGCGGCGACCCGCTCCGTGCCCGTGGAGTTGCGCAGGTGCTCGACCTGCGAGACGACCTGCGAGGCCGGGTCCTCGGGCAGCTCGACATAGCCGGCCTTCGCCGAGTACTCGGCGGCGGCGATGCCCGCGCGGCGCCCGAACACGTTGATGTCCAGGAGCGAGTTGGTGCCGAGGCGGTTGGCGCCGTGCACGGACACACAGGCGACCTCGCCGGCTGCGTACAGGCCCGGCACGACGGTCGTGTTGTCGCTGAGCACCTCACCCTGGACGTTCGTCGGGATGCCGCCCATGGCGTAGTGCGCGGTGGGCTGGATCGGGATCGGGTCCGTGTAGGGCTCGATGCCGAGGTAGGTGCGCGCGAACTCCGTGATGTCCGGGAGCTTGGCGTCCAGCTGCTCCGGCGGGAGGTGGGTGAGGTCGAGGTAGACGTGGTCGCCCTCGGGACCGCAGCCGCGGCCCTCACGGATCTCCGTGTAGATGGAACGCGAGACGACGTCACGGGACGCGAGGTCCTTCATGACCGGCGCGTACTTCTCCATGAAGCGCTCGCCGTCCTTGTTGCGGAGGATGCCGCCCTCACCGCGGGCGCCCTCCGTCAGCAGGATGCCCATGCGCCAGATGCCGGTCGGGTGGAACTGGAAGAACTCCATGTCCTCCAGCGGCAGCCCGCGACGGTAGACGGCCGCCTGGCCGTCACCCGTCAGGGTGTGCGCGTTGGAGGTCACCTTGAAGAACTTGCCGGTGCCGCCGGACGCGTAGATCACGGCCTTCGCCTGGAAGACGTGGATCTCGCCGGTCGCCAGTTCGTAGGCGACCACACCGGCCGAGTGCTTGACGCCGTCGACCTCGGTGATCAGCTGGTCGAGGACGTAGAACTCGTTGAAGAACTCCACGCCCTCCTTGACGCAGTTCTGATACAGCGTCTGGAGGATCATGTGGCCGGTGCGGTCCGCGGCGTAGCAGGACCGGCGGACCGGGGCCTCGCCGTGGTTGCGGGAGTGACCGCCGAAGCGGCGCTGGTCGATCCTGCCCTCGGGCGTCCGGTTGAAGGGAAGGCCCATCTTCTCGAGGTCGAGGACCGAGTCGATGGCCTCCTTCGCCAGGATCTCGGCGGCGTCCTGGTCGACCAGGTAGTCACCGCCCTTGACCGTGTCGAAGGTGTGCCACTCCCAGTTGTCCTCCTCCACGTTGGCGAGCGCGGCGGCCATGCCGCCCTGCGCCGCGCCCGTGTGGGAGCGGGTGGGGTAGAGCTTCGTCAGCACGGCGGTGCGGCTGCGCTTCGTCGCCTCGATGGCGGCGCGCATGCCGGCGCCGCCGGCGCCCACGATGACGGTGTCGTACTTGTGGATCTGCATGAGTCGGTTACCTCAGCCCCGTGCCTAGCGGATGTTCGGGTCGAAGGTGAAGATCACCAGCGTGCCCAGCAGGATGGTGAACACCGTGGCGGTGTAGAGCAGGCCCTTGAGCCACAGCCGGGTGTTCGCGCGCTCCGCGTAGTCGTTGATGACCGTGCGCAGGCCGTTGGCGCCGTGCAGCATCGCGAGCCACAGCATCGCGAGGTCCCAGGCCTGCCACCACGGGGAGGCCCAGCGGCCCGCGACGAACGCGAAGCCGATCTTGGAGACACCGCCGTCGAGGACGAGCTGGATGAGCAGGTGGCCGATGACCAGGACGACCAGCACGATGCCGGACAGGCGCATGAACAGCCAGCCGTACATCTCGAAGTTGCCACGGGTGGACTTCGGAGTCTTCTTGGTGCGCTTGCGCGGGGCCTCGATGAACGGCGCCGGGTTGTCGACGCTGTACGCGGAGAACTCACCCGCGCCCTCGACGGGGCCGATGCCGGAAGCGGCGGTCTCAGTAGTGGACATCTGCGTCAGCTCCCGAAGACTTCGCGGAATGCGTGACCGAGGACGGGGTAGAGGGCCCCGACCATCAGCACGACCCAGATACCGACGACGGACCAGAGCATCTGCTTCTGGTAGCGCGGGCCCTTCGACCAGAAGTCGACGGCGATGATGCGCAGGCCGTTGAGCGCGTGGAAGAGGATGGCGGCGACGAGGCCGTACTCCAGCAGCGCGACGATCGGATTCTTGTACGTGGACACGACCCTGTCGTAGTCCTCGGGGGAGACACGGACGAGAGCGGTGTCCAGCACGTGTACGAACAGGAAGAAGAAGATGAGGACGCCGGTGACTCGATGAGCCACCCAGGACCACATTCCTTCCCGGCCGCGGTACAGCGTTCCAGCCGGCACGGAAGAACCCTCCGGGAGCGGGGATTGGGGCCTGCCGGCTTCTGTGTCGGTCGGCCCGGCCGGGTACGGTCCACCGGCCCCGGCCATCGTAGCGACGACTTGTCGGAACGTTTACAGCGGCCCTATCTATGTGATCAAACTGGCAATCAATCAGGCACGTTCGGGCTATTCCGGACGGCCCAGGGCCCCTCGTTCCCGAGGAGGCGCGTCAGGCGCCCCCTGGCCAGGCGGCGCAGCTCCTCCGCCGCGACGAGCCGCTCCTCTTCGGGATCGTGTGTCAATCGTGACCGGATTCCGGCGAGCACCTGATCCAGTGATTCCTCCGGGGAGAAGTCGTCCAGACAGATGACGAACACGTGCCCGAATCGGCTTTCGTAGGCCGCGTGCGCCGCGCTCAGGGCCGTGTGGGCGGCGGAGTAGGCGCCGTCCGGGAGCAGCGTGAGGGACTCGCCCGCGAGGGCCTCGGTCAGGTCGGCCGGGGTGAGGTCGTAGGCCGCCTCGTCGGCCGCGGCCAGGAAGGCGTCCAGGTCCGGGTAGGGCCGGTGATCGGCCAGCCGGTGGGCCCAGCGCAGGCTACGGCAGCAGGTCAGGAGCGCGCGCACGACGGAGTCGGCGGGCGCCGAGTTGAACGGCTCAAGGCGCGCCGGGGACGACGGCACGCTCTTCTGCTCGGGTGGGGCGACCTGGCCGGGGAGGCGTGGAAGACGGTGCGAAGGCAGCGTGGGTCCTCGGCGGTGGGATGTCGACGGGATGCCGTGGCGTCCTGTGAACGTCACGTGTGGTGTGGCAGGGGAAGAAGTGAGAGTCGTGCCGCCACGTTATCCACGATTGACGGGAGGTGTCCGACGGAGTTCCGAATTTCACCCGGACGGGAGAGTTTCGGAACCTGCGGTGGACGGGTCACGTGGAGAGGGGGACCGTGGAACGTCCGGGGGTGTACGACGTGAGGTGTACGAGGCGCTCGCTGCGTACGTCAGGGCGTGGGCCTCGGTTACCGAAGCGAAGGGCGTGGTGCGGTGAGCACGGGCAGGCGACGACGGGCGCCGGTGCAGGACGGGAAGCGGCCGGTACTGATAGCGGTCGGGGTGGCGGCGGTGACGGGTGCCGTGGTGGCGACC
Organism: Streptomyces sp. GbtcB7; assembly: GCF_019091445.1. Classification (NCBI taxonomy): domain Bacteria; kingdom Bacillati; phylum Actinomycetota; class Actinomycetes; order Kitasatosporales; family Streptomycetaceae; genus Streptomyces; species Streptomyces sp. GbtcB7. The sequence continues at coordinate 83,420 of NZ_JAGXJM010000029.1, read as the reverse complement.
GTCTCGCTGTGGCCGTCCGGTGACGCCGGCGCGCCGACCGGGGCGAGCGTCACTCCGGGCCGGACGGCGGCCGGGGCCGCGAACCGGACCGGGGCCGCGCCCCCACCGTCTCCCACACCGACCCGGACCTACCCCCTCTCCCAGACCCCGCGCACCATCCCCGCCGTACACGAGCACACCCCGGCGCGCGGCCCCGGCTGGCGTCCCGCGGCGGGCGCCCGCGTGGTCGTCGACGACGCCGGCCTCGCCGACGAGGGAAAGCTGCTCGCCGACGAGCTGAAACTGTCGTACGCCGGACAGACGGCGGCCAAGGACGGTGACGTCGAGCTCGGCCTGAACACCGGCGGCGCCGACCCGGAGTCGTACACCCTGACCGTCAAGAACCGCCGGGTCACCATCTCCGCGCCCGGCGAGGCGGGCGTCTTCTACGGCACCCGCACCCTCAAGCAGGAGGTGCACGGCGGCGGTACGGCGCCCGAGGGCGTCGTGCGCGACCAGCCCGCCAAGCCGCGCCGCGGGTTCATGCTCGACATCGCGCGCAAGCCCTACTCCGCGGCCTGGATAGAGGACCGGATCCGGGAACTGGGCGATCTGAAGTACAACGAGCTGGGGCTGCACTTCTCCGACGACCAGGGCTTCCGTATCCAGTCGGACACCCACCCGGAGATCGTGTCGAAGGACCACCTCAGCAAGACGGACGTCCGCGACATCGTCGCCCTCGCGGAGAGCCGCCACATCCATGTCGTCCCCGAGATCGACTCGCCGGGCCACCTCGGCGCGGTGATCGCCGCCCACCCCGACCTCCAGTTGCGCAGCGTCGCGGGAACCGCCCCGCGCGGCACCGTCGACATCTCCAAGCCCGCCGCGGCCTCCATCGTCGACGACCTGCTGAACGAGTACGCCGGTCTCTTCCCCGGCCCGTACTGGCACCTCGGCGGCGACGAGTACCAGGCCCTGACCGTGGCCAGCCCGTCGACCTCCTACCCTCAGCTGGCCGCCGCCGCCAAGCAGGCCTACGGCCCCGGCGCCACCGTCGCGGACCTCACCACCGGCTGGCTCAACGCCCGCGCCCAGGTGGTGCGCGGCCACGACCGGACCGCACGGGCCTGGAACGACGGGTTCTTCCGCGGCGGCACGGTCCAGGCGGACAAGGACCTGGAGGTCGCGTACTGGACGGGCAAGGAGCTCGGCGCGCGCCCGCCCGTCGAGTACCTGAGCGCGGGCCGCAAGCTCATCAACTACAACGACGAGTACCTCTATTACGTCCTCGGTGAGCCGCAGACCTTCGTCTACCCGACCGGGCAGCGCATCTACGAGCAGTGGACCCCGCTCGTCGTCCGCGGCACCACACCGGTCCCCGCCAAGTACGACGGCCAGATCCTCGGCGGGAGCTTCGCCGTCTGGTCCGACCGCGCGAACTCCCAGACCCAGGACCAGGTGGCGGCGGGGATCAGGATGCCGCTGCGCGCCACGATCCAGAAACTCTGGGACCCGGGCCGGCCGGCGCTGTCCTGGACGGACTTCAAGAACCTGGCGAACCGGCTGGGCTGAGGCGTATCTTCCCTGCGATTCGTGTGCCGGGTGTGCCCCTGGAGAGCGGTCGCGGTACTGCTCGGCGTGGTCGTCGCCGTGGGTCTCTTCGCGATCTGGGCGGGCGTCAAGGTCTACGACCTACCTCGTCTGGTTCTACCGGGTGCGGATCAACGCCGAGGCGTTCGACCCGTTCGGCCACGAGATGGGGCGCGCCTGGACGGGCTGGGGCTGGTTCGTGCCGGTGGTGAACCTCTGGTTCCCGCGCCGGGTCATGCTGAACACCTGGGACGCGAGCCGTCCCGCCGGCTCCCGCACCTCGCACGGGCTCGTCAACGCCTGGTGGGCGATGTGGACCATCACGCTGGTCGTCGGCCGGACCGGGTTCGTCAGTTACCGCAAGGCCGAGACCGCCGCGGAGCTCGACGTCGCCGCGGGCGACGTGTTGTTCGCGGACGTCACCGGCGTCGTGGCCGCCGTACTCGCCGTCCTTGTCGTCCTGGCGGCGCGCCGGTTCGGCCGATTCCCTGGCCAATTCCCTTGCCCCTGTGGTGTATTCGGCGCGGCCGAACCGAAACACCACCGGGGGGAAACCGGCATGGGCTACTGGGGCTACTACGTCGTGGGCAGAAGCGAGCGGCCGCTCGCGGAGCTGGACGCACTGGGCGCGGCGCACGGGATGGTGCTGCGGACCACGGCGCCCGACGGCTGGCAGGTCTGGGAGTACCCGAGCGGTGACGGCGACGTCGGGAGCATGAACACGCTCGCCCGGGAGACCGGCGCGCCCGCGCTCTTCGGGTACGTCATGAACAGCGACTGCGTGGTCGTCGAGGCGGCCGGTCCCGGGAGCGGAGCGTGGACGACCTGTCTGGCGCGCACGGCGATGGCCGCGCACCTGGGGCAGGGCGAGGAGGGGCTCACCGTCGACGACTACTTCCTGGAGCCCTCCGACGCCGCCGCACGGGCCGTCGCGTGGGCCGCGGAGGCCGGGCACACGGTGGTCGCCGAGCCCCTGCTCGCCGTGCTGACCGCGGACGCCGACCCCTTGGCCGAAAACCTTCTCTTCCGGTTCCTCGACCGGCTCGGAGTGGTGCCCCTGTGACACTCCCGCTCCGGAGCACGCAGTAAGGGAAAGTGCGGGCTCCGTAAGCGGGAGCGCCCTGTCGAGGGAGGCGTGATGAGCCTGGTGGACCTGATCGCTCAGGCCGACGAGCGTGGTCTGGCAGCGAGCGGGCTGGCTTGTTTGGATCGGTGCGTGCCGCTGCTGGGCGGCGACGACGAGGTCCTGCGGCCGCTCTGGTCGAGCCTCGCGGACGGCGGCGCGGACGGCGACGCCTGGGGCGCACGGCTCGCCAAGGCGCGCGCGGAACTGGACTCCGCCGACCTCTCCGCCGACCCCGTCTCCGTCCCCGCCCCGGGGTCCGGTTCAGGAGCCGAGACCGAGGCCGAGGCCGCCGTGAGTGACGAGGACCGCGCCGCCGCACTCGCCCGCCGTATGCTCGCCACCGCCCCCGACGACCCCTGCGCGTCCGCCCTGCGCGCCTGGGCCGACGCCTGTTCGGCGGCGGCCCTGCAGATCCACCGGCTCCTCGATGTCGCCGCCGACGGCGACGGCCCCCTCGTCGCGGCCGAACGGCGCCGCCAGGTCGCCGTCCTGGAACTGCTCGCGGGCCGCGGCGCGGGCGGCCTGCGCCCCGCCCTGGAGGTGTCGACGGAGGGGCGGCGCGTCCTGCGCGCGGTGGTGTCGCGCCGGGCGCGCGGACGGTCGTAAACCTGTTTCCCTGAGGGGTTCCTGTGACCGTCCTGGGGCCGGAGATGGGGGTCCTGGGCCGGTGTCGCGAAGGCGCCCGGGACGCGTGACGAATCCCGTCCGGAAGGCGCTCTTCCGAGTGTGAACGCAACTAGTGCGAACCCGATCCGGGCGACCAGGCCCTCCGCCGCGACCAAGCCCGTGCGCTGGGCCGCGGACACCGTCGCGACGATGCGCGAGGGCGCCCGGCTGCGCCTCGACTACTCGGCGCAGAGCCTGTGGCGCGTCGACCGGCTGATCGAGGAGATACGCCGGGAGGGGGCGCCGTACGCCGCCCTCCACACCGTGCTGCGCGGCTTCGGCGCGTACGCCGGTGAGGTCGTCGTCCGGCGCACCGGCGCCGAGTGGTGGGAGACGGGCGGCGAGCACTGGCTGCGCACCCCCGACGGGCGTCTGTGGGACCCCATCGACGAGGCCCGCCGCTGCTACGCGGGCGACGGCTCGCTGCGGCTGCTGTGCCGCGAGGCCGTGGGATAAGGGGAAGGGTGCCGAACGGCGGCGAGATTGCCGGTTCTTAAGGTACGCGACCGTTCCCAAACGGCGGTCTCCGGAGTGAACATGAGGACAACCGCCGGACCCGGGAGGCCTCGTGGCCGACAACCGCCGTTGGTGGGCGCTCGTCGTCATCGCGCTCGCCCAGTTGATGGTCGTCCTCGACATGACCATCGTGAACATCGCCCTGCCCTCCGCCCAGAGCGACCTGCACATGTCGGACGGCAACCGGCAGTGGGTCATCACCGCGTACACCCTCGCCTTCGGCGGACTGCTGCTGCTCGGCGGCCGGATCGCCGACCTCGCGGGTCGCCGACTCACCTTCATGATCGGCCTGTTGGGCTTCGCCGCCGCGTCCGCGCTGGGCGGCGCGGCAGCGAACTCCGGGATGCTGTTCGGGGCGCGCGCCCTCCAGGGCGTGTTCGCCGCGCTGCTCGCTCCCGCCGCCCTGTCGCTGCTCACGACGACGTTCACCGACCCCGCGGAACGCGGCAAGGCCTTCGGCGTGTTCGGCGCGATCGTCGGCGCGGGCGCGGCGTTCGGGCTGCTCGCGGGCGGCTTCCTCACCCAGTACCTGGACTGGCGCTGGTGCCTGTACGTCAACGTGCCCATCGCGCTGGTCGCGTTCGCCGGCGCCCTGGCGGTGCTCAGCGGCGGCGGCCGTTACGAGGACGCGCGCCTGGACGTGCCGGGCGCGGTGCTCGGCTCCGCCGGAATGCTCTCGCTGGTCTACGGCTTCTCGGAGGCGGAGTCGAGGAGCTGGGGTGACGGACTGGTCCTCGGACTGCTGGCCGCCGGGGTCGTGCTGCTCGGCGTGTTCGGTCTCTGGCAGACCCGCGCCCGGGTGCCCCTGCTCCCGATGTCGGTGGTCAGGGACCGGCAGCGGGTCGGGGCGTTCCTCACCATCCTCTTCGTCACCATCGGGATGTTCGGGGTCTTCCTCTTCCTCACCTACTACATGCAGCGCGTGCTCGGGTACTCGCCGATGAAGACCGGACTCGCCTATCTCCCCATCACCGTCGGCATGATCACCGGCTCCACGCAGGTCGCGGCCCGCCTCCTGAACCGGGTCCCGCCGCGCGCCCTCATCGTCCCCGGGCTGCTGCTGGCCGCGGGCGCGCTGGCGATCATCGCGCAGGTCGGGGTGGCACCCGCGTACGCCTCGCACATCCTGCCCGGCATGCTGATGCTCGGCCTCGGCATGGGCACGGCGATGATGACCTCCATCTCGCTGGCCACGGTGAGCGTCGCGCCCCGGGACGCGGGCGCGGCCTCCGCCACCTTCAACACCGCCCAGCAGGTCGGCGGTTCGATCGGCACGGCGCTGCTCAACACGATCGCCGCGAGCGTGACGACCCGGTACGCGACCGCGCACGCGGCCCCCGGTGTCGACCGTCGCGCCCTCGCCTCCCGGGCCGCCGTGCACGGCTTCAACGTGGCCACCTGGTGGGCGATGGGAGCGCTGCTGCTGGCCGCGCTGATCGCCGGGGTCGTGGTGAACGCGGACCGGATGCCGGCCCCGCAGGCGCGTCCGACCCCGCTGCCCGAACCGGTGGAGACAGACGCCTGAGCCAGGACGTGTTCCGAGGGACGCCCGGGGCGCCTGACGAGCTGTGACATTTCTGTGGGGCCCGACGCAGATGACCACGTGGGCGTCGACACGGCCGACCGTGTCGCACGGTGCGCATTCTGACCGACTCGGGGCGAACGAGGACAGCGTTGGGCCAGGGAGGGGAACCCCGCCGCGTACCGGCGTACGACGGTGAGCTCGGCGCGGCCGTGGCGCGGGCGCAGCAGGGGGACGAGGCGGCCTTCGCGCTGGCGTACCGGATCGTGCAGCCCGGACTGCTCGGGTACGTGCGTGGGATCGTCGGGGACGACGCGGAGGACGTGGCGTCCGACGCCTGGCTGGAAATCGCGCGGGACCTCGGGCGGTTCAAGGGGGACGGGGCGGGGTTCCGCGGCTGGACCGCGACCATCGCACGGCACCGCGCGCTCGACCATCTGCGGAGGCAGAAGGTACGGCCCCGGGCGACCGGGCTCGAGAACGACGTACTGGAACTGCCCGGCACCCACAGCACCCACGACCAGGCGCTGGAGAGCCTCTCCACGGAGCGCGCCCTGGAACTGGTCGCACGGCTGCCCCGCGACCAGGCCGAGGCCGTACTGCTGCGGGTGGTCGTCGGCCTCGACGGTCCCGCCGCCGCCCGTGTCCTCGGCAAGCGCCCGGGCGCGGTCCGCACCGCCGCCCACCGTGGCCTCAAGCGACTGGCGCAGCAGCTCGGCGCCGACGGGGAGCCCGGGGTGTGACGCCCAAACGGCCCCTGGACGCCAAGGGATTCGGGACGAGCGTCAGGAAGCAAGCGCCGACCGGGGCGCGAGTTCAAGGGGAGCTGGAGAGCCGATGGCAACGGTCGGGGCCGCCACCCCCCACAGGAGAGGCCCCGACCGTCGCGCGGCACGGGCCGCGCGGCGACCCGTACTCTCTACAGCGCCGCGGCTGCGTTTTCTGTCACACCTCGCTGTGTCACCAGTTAGTTGCATCCTGTACGAACATGGACGGGGAGCGGTTTCAGGCCGTAACGTGCCATTCGCGCCGGGGTGCGGAGGACGGACAACCGCACCCATGAGGGGCCTAGGACCGCAACGACCAATCGAGGAACCACAACGGCGAGCAGCCCGGTCCGCGAAAGCGGCGCCGGCTTAGGCGGAGAAGGGCGCGCGGTGCTGGGGGACGACGCGGAGCTGACCGCCGCGGTGCTTGCGGCACAGGACGGGGACGAGACCGCGTTCCGGACTGTGTACCGCTCGGTGCACCCACGGCTGCTCGGATACGTACGGACGCTGGTCGGCGACCCGGACGCCGAGGACGTCACGTCCGAGGCCTGGCTGCAGATCGCCCGTGACCTGGAGAGGTTCAGCGGTGACGCGGACCGCTTCCGTGGCTGGGCCGCCCGGATCGCCCGCAACCGCGCCCTCGACCACATACGCATGCGCGGGCGCCGCCCCGCGATCGGCGGTGACGAGACGGAACTGACCGCGAAGGCGGGGGATTCCGACACCGCGGGCGAGGCGATCGAGGCGCTGGCCACCGACAGCACCCTCTCGCTGATCGCCCAACTCCCCCAGGACCAGGCGGAGGCGGTCGTACTGCGCGTGGTCGTCGGCCTCGACGCCAAGACCGCGGCCGAGACCCTCGGCAAGCGTCCCGGAGCCGTCCGCACCGCGGCGCACCGCGGTCTCAAGCGGCTCGCGGAGCTGCTCGGCGCGGATCCGGAATCCGCCGGCGGCCTCGGTGCCGTCCCCCCACAAAGAGAGTCACGAACAGAGTCGCGCACACGCGCGGTGACGTCCGCGGGTGTGACGCATACGCGTTCGCGGACGCAGAAGGACATGTGATGGCCGACGAGCAGGACAAGTGGCTGGACCGTGACGCCGCGGAGCGTCTGCTGCGTGGTGAGCCGCTGGAAGCCGTCGACGCCGACACCCAGGGCCGGGCCAAGCGGCTCGCCGACGTGCTCGGTGCGCTGGCCCCCGAACCCGCGCCGACCAGTGCCGAACTCCCCGGCGAGGCTGTCGCGTTGGCCGCGTTCCAGCAGGCGCGCGCGGGCCGGAACGGCGAGGTCGCCCAGCGCGGCGGACGGGTGCGCCCGGGGGCCGCGGCCCACTCCGCCGACACGGGTCTCGTCCGGCTGGGCCGTCCGGCTCCGGCCCCGCGGGGGCCCCGTTGGGGCCGTCCGGTGCGCCTCGGGGTCGTCGCCGCGCTGGCCGCGGGGATGATCGGCGGGGTCGCCGTCGCGGCCGGAACCGGAGTGCTGCCGACTCCGTTCCGTGACGACTCGCCGCACCCGGCCGCGACGATTTCCGCGGCACAGACACCGCGGCAGCCGTCCCTCTCGCCGTCGCCGGGAGCGTCGAAGGCCGATGGTTCGCAGGCGCCGGTCCCGGGCGCCACCACGAGCGCGCCGACCGGTTCCGGCGACGACGAGGCCCAGGGGCCCGGCGCGCCGAGCGGACAGCCCGACTCCTCCGACGCGGGGCGGTCGGCCCGCGCCCGCGAGTGGTGGGCCAAGACACGCTCGTACTGCCGCGACGTGCTGGACGGCAAGACCCTGGAGTCCGGCCGCAGACGTGTCCTGGTGGACGCCGCGGGCGGCGGCCGGCGCGTGACGAAGTACTGCAAGGGCGTCCTGGGCCGCGCGGGCGAGGACCAGGGCCGGCAGGGCGACGAGGGCGCGGACTCCGGCTCCGACCAGGGGGCCGTGGGCGGTTCCGGCGACGGCTCCGGTGGCGGGGACAGCGGCGGTGACGGCGACGGCCTCACGGGCTCCGGCGGCACGGGGGGCCACCACGGCCACAACGGGATCCTCGCCCCGTCGCCGAGCTCGGTCGTCGCGCCGCTGCAGTCGGCCCTCTGAGCGAGCTTTCGGCCATCCGGCCCGGGCATGTTCTCAGCCACCCGGACTCCTGGAACCCTGCAATCTTCCCTCTGACCTGCGGTTTCTCACTCCCTCGGAATTTTCTTCCGCACGGGTGTGACGTTTTCGGCCGCGCCGACGCAGTACTGGGTGAGCCGACTGGTCATCGGCCGTCGCACCGCGCCGGGGTTCCCCCCGTACCCAGGCCTGGTGCACATCGGCGCGGGCGGGACACGTTCCCCCGGTCCCGCCCGCGCCCCATCACTCCTTCCGCCCCTCCGGGCCGGCCGTCACCAGTAGACGACGACCTTGTCCCCGTTCCGGACCTGCGCGAACAGCGCCGCGATCTTCCCCTCGTCCCGTACGTTGACGCAGCCGTGCGAGGCGCCGTAGTAGCCGCGGGCCGCGAAGTCGGGGGAGTAGTGGACCGCCTGGCCGCCGCTGAAGAACATCGCGTACGGCATGGACGTGTGGTAAATCGTCGACACGTGGTAGCGCGATTTGAAGTAGACGCTGAAGACCCCTTCCCGGGTCGGCGTGTACTGCGAGCCGAACCGCACGTCCATCTCCCGTCGATCATCCAGCGCAGGGTGCGGCTCGTCTTGCTGACGCACAGCACCCGGCCCGTCATGCAGCGCGGGTCGGGCCGCGCGGCGGGCTGCCCGCCGTACGGGTACAACTCCCACGCGGCCGGCTTGTGCGTCATCCCCCGCAGCCGCTCCCAGGTGACGGCGTCCAGTTCGCCGGTCCGCGGCAGCCCGCGCTTGCCCTGGAACCCCTTCACCGCGGTGACCGTCGGGGTGTCGTACGTCCCCGTCGGCGCCGGGATGAGCCAGGCGAGCTGGTGCAGCCGGGCCTGGACCTCACGGACGTCGTTCCCCTTGTCGCCGCGGGACCAGAGGACCTTGGGGGCGGCGGACGGCGTCGTGCCGCCCGGCTTGTCGTCCCCGGGCGTGGCCGAACGGTCCGTCTTCGAGGCGGACGGCGGCGTGCTGCCCCGCGTGCTGCCCGGCGTCTTTCCCTGCGTGCTCCCGTGCGTGCTCCCGTGCGCGTCCACGGCCTGGGCCGTACAGCCGCTCACCGCGACGAGTGCCACAAGGGCGGCCAGCGATCTCCCCATACCAGTCGTACGCATTCCAACCCCCGGTGCGTCGTCGTGTCCCCTGAGATGCTCCCCACGCGCGCCCGGTTGCGAACGACGCGCCATCCTGGGGAATGAAGCGTGTGAGCAATGAATCCTGAGAGCGATGAAGCCTGTGAGCAAGGTCCCAGCGCGGTCCTCTCCATCCCGCGCACGGCCGCCGCTACAGTCCGTGGCGAGGGTCGGACCTACCAGTAAGTAACTTCAGCGGGAGGCACAGCAATGGCGCGCGAGTCGGAGTCCGGACTGCCCATCGAGCCCCTCTACGGACCCGAGGTTCTGGAGGGCTGGGATCCGGCCGAGAAGCTGGGCGAGCCGGGCGCGTACCCCTTCACCCGCGGTGTCTACCCGTCGATGTACACGGGCCGCCCGTGGACGATGCGCCAGTACGCGGGCTTCGGCACGGCCGTGGAGTCGAACGCGCGCTACAAGCAGCTGATCGCGAACGGCACGATGGGCCTGTCGGTCGCCTTCGACCTGCCCACCCAGATGGGCCACGACTCGGACGCGCCGATCGCGCACGGCGAGGTCGGCAAGGTCGGCGTGGCCATCGACTCGGTGGAGGACATGCGGATCCTGTTCGGCGGCATCCCGCTGGACAAGGTGTCCACGTCGATGACGATCAACGCTCCCGCGGCGCTGCTCCTGCTCATGTACCAGCTGGTGGGGGAGGAGCAGGGCGTCCCGGCCGACGAGCTGACGGGCACGATCCAGAACGACGTGCTCAAGGAGTACATCGCGCGCGGCACGTACATCTTCCCGCCCAAGCCCTCCCTGCGGCTGATCGCGGACATCTTCAAGTACTGCAAGGCCGAGATCCCGAAGTGGAACACGATCTCGATCTCCGGCTACCACATGGCCGAGGCCGGCGCCTCACCCGCGCAGGAGATCGCGTTCACCCTCGCCGACGGCATCGAGTACGTCCGCACGGCCGTGGCCGCCGGCATGGACGTCGACGACTTCGCCCCCCGCCTGTCCTTCTTCTTCGTCGCCCGTACGACGATCCTGGAGGAGGTCGCGAAGTTCCGTGCGGCCAGGCGCATCTGGGCGCGGGTGATGCGGGAGGAGTTCGGCGCGAAGAACCCGAAGTCGCTGATGCTGCGCTTCCACACCCAGACCGCCGGGGTCCAGCTGACCGCCCAGCAGCCGGAGGTGAACCTGGTGCGCGTCGCGGTCCAGGGCCTGGGCGCGGTCCTAGGAGGCACGCAGTCGCTCCACACCAACTCCTTCGACGAGGCGATCGCGCTCCCGACGGACAAGAGCGCGCGCCTGGCCCTGCGGACGCAGCAGGTCCTGGCGTACGAGACGGACGTGACGGCGACGGTCGACCCCTTCGCCGGCAGTTACGTCATCGAGAAGATGACCGACGATGTCGAGGCGGCCACGGTCGAACTGATGGCGAGGGTCGAGGAGCTGGGCGGCGCGGTGTCCGCGATCGAGCACGGCTTCCAGAAGGGCGAGATCGAGCGCAGCGCCTACCGGATCGCGCAGGAGACCGACTCCGGTGAGCGGGTCGTGGTCGGCGTCAACCGCTTCCAGCTCGACGAGGAGGAGCCGTACGAGCCCCTCCGCGTCGACCCGGCCATCGAGGCCCAGCAGGCCGAACGCCTCACCAAGCTCCGCGCCGAGCGCGACCAGTCGGCGGTGGACGCGGCCCTCGCCCACCTCAAGAAGGCGGCCGAGGGCACGGACAACGTCCTCTACCCCATGAAGGACGCCCTGCGCGCCCGCGCGACGGTGGGCGAGGTGTGCAACGCGTTGCGGGGGGTTTGGGGCACTTACGTGCCGTCGGATGCGTTCTGAGGGTGCCGATCCGGATACGCTCTGTGAAAGGGGTGTATCCGGGGAGGAGTTGGCGCAGTGGTGTCATCACGGCGGCGGACGACTGTCATCGAGGCCGAGGCCTGGCTCACTCGTGAGCTGACCGGGGGGAGATCCTCTACGGGAGGCTCACCGCCACGCCGTGGGCCGACGGTCCGCATCAGCGGACGTTGACGCGCCTCATCACGAAGTTCTTTGACGCCGGACTGGATCAGGCAGGGCTCACGTGCCTGCTGGGCATCGGGCTGTGGCTGCCCACAGGGCCGGAGGACTTCGCCGTTCCCGACCTCTCGATCGTCGAGGCGGACTTCCTGAGCACGCACGTCCAGATCAACTGTTATGCGCCCCGCGCCTTCCGGATGGTCTTGGAGGTGACCGCCTGCAACTGGTCCGACGACCTCGGCCTCAAGGTCGCCTGCTACGCCGAGGCGGGAATTCCCGTCTACGTCGTGGTCGACCGCCGGCACGACGAGGTGCTGCTCCACCAGAACCCGGTCGACGGGAGATACCCCGCGCCCCAGCGCTTCAGGCGCGGTCAGACTGTCCCCGTGCCCGAGTTCGTCGGTGTCACGCTCGACCTCTCCGTCGACACCCTCCTGGACGGGGATTGACCCTCGGCACCCGTTGGGTCCGTTGTCGTACTCTCGTGCGACACTCCACCTCATGCTTGGTGTTATCGACCTCCCGACCTATCTCGCGGGACTCGTGCTGATCGTTCTGCTTCCCGGTCCGAACTCGCTGTACGTGCTGTCCGTCGCCGCCCGCAAGGGCATACGCACGGGGTACACGGCCGCCGCGGGTGTCTGGTGCGGGGACGCCGTGCTGATGACCCTGTCCGCGGCCGGAGTCGCCTCGCTGCTGCAGGCCAACGCCGTGCTGTTCGGGATCGTGAAGTACGCCGGGGCCGGATATCTGACATGGCTGGCGTTCGGGATGCTGCGCGCCGCCTGGGGCATGTGGCGCGCCCGGCACGAGCGGGCCGAGGAGAGCGAGGCCGCTGCGGCGCCGGCCGCCGAGGAGCGGCCCTACCGGCGGGCGCTGGTGATCAGCCTGTTCAACCCGAAGGCGATCCTGTTCTTCGTCGCCTTCTTCGTGCAGTTCGTGGACCCGGGCTACGCCTACCCGGCCCTCTCCTTCGTCGTCCTCGGCGCCTTCGCCCAACTCGCCAGCTTCCTGTACCTCACCGCGCTGATCTTCAGCGGGACGAAGCTGGCGGCGGCCTTCCGGCGGCGCAAGCGGCTCTCGGCGGGGGCCACGACCGCGGCGGGCGCCCTGTTCCTGGGCTTCGCCGTGAAGCTCACCCTGGCCAGCGCCTAGGACGGCTCTTCGGCCAGGTCCTGGGAGAGGCCCTGGCCCAGGACGCCCAAGCGCCTCGCGTACTCCCGCAGCCCCGAAGCCGTGTCGCCCGTCCACCCCACGTAACCGTCGGGGCGGATCAGGAAGAGGCCGGTGCCGTACGACTCGTGCGCGGGGATGCCGACCGTGCGGACGGGGAGTGCCGCTGCCTGGACTTCCGGGCCGGCCGCGAGCAGGGTCCAATGGGGGCCGCGGAAGGCGTCGAAGAGCCGGGTGCCGTCGGGGAGGGTGCCGTCCGGGGCGCGGTCGCCGGCCCGCAGGGCGTTCTCCGGGAGGCCCTCGCGCAGGTCCGTCGAGACTGACGAGTCCCGGTAGCCCAGGCCGAGTTGGCCCGTCGTCCGCTTGCTGCGCCGGGCCTCGCCGCGGTGGACGGCCGTGGACAGGCCGAGCATGCGCGCGGCGACGGGCCGTCGTTCCTCCTCGTAGGAGTCGAGGAGTGCCTCGGGGGCGCCGTCGCCCAGCACCGCGCCCAGTTTCCAGCCCAGGTTGTAGGCGTCCTGGACGCTGGTGTTGAGGCCCTGGCCGCCGGCCGGGGAGTGGATGTGTGCCGCGTCCCCGGCGAGGAAGACCCGCCCCGCGCGGAAGCGGTCCGCCAGCGCCGCCCGCGGGCGGAAGTCCGAGGCCCAGCGCACCTCGGTCACGGCCTCGGGGGCGAGGTGCGAGCGGGCGGCGACGACCTTCCGTACGCCCTCCAGGGACAGGTCGGGTTCGGTCCCCTCCGGGAACCGGGCGGCGAGCTGGAAGTCCTCGGTGCCGGCGAGCGGGCAGATCGCCAGGAAGCCGTCGTCGTCACCCCGGGGCGGGAACACGTGCCAGTGGTCGCGGTCCAGGCCCCTGACGCGGACGTCGGCCACCAGCGCCGGATGCGGGTCGACCGTCTCGCCGGACATGGCGATCCCGAGCGTGCGCCGCACGGTCGAGCGGCCGCCGTCGGCGCCGACGAGGTACCGCGCGCGGACGGGAGCGCCGGCGGCGAAGTGGGCCGTCACCCCGTCCGGGTCCTGGGCGACCGTCAGCAGTTCGCGCCCGAAGGCGACGCTTCCGCCCAGTTCGACGAGGCGCGCGCAGAGGATCTCCTGCGTACGCCACTGCGGCACCATCCACGGCTCGGTGTACGGCGAACCGTCGCTCGCCTCGGCCGGGTCGAACATCCGGTGCTCGCCCTGCGGCTTCCCGTCCTGCCAGATCATCCCGACCGGGTAGGGGCCACCGGCCGCGCGGATCGCGTCGAGTACGCCGAGGTCCTCGAAGACCTCCATCGTGCGCGGCTGGATGCCCTTGCCGCGCGACCCCGGGAACAGACCGTCGGTCCGCTCCACGACGAGCGCGTCCACCCCGCGCCGGGCGAGGTCGACGCCGAGGGCGAGACCGGCGGGGCCCGCCCCCACGATCAGAACGTCCACGTCCACATCCACGTCCGAGTCCACGTCCCGGCCCGCGCCCGCCGTCGTTGTCTGTGCTGCCATGACCACACTCTCCTTAACGCTGTTAAGTCCCGGCGTTTCCGGGCGTGGCCTTAACGGTGTTAAGTTGTCAAGTGTGAGTACGGAACGACGAGCGCCGCTCGACCGCAAGCGCGTCGCGGACACCGCCCTGAGACTCCTGAACGAGGGGGGACTGGAGGGCCTGACCCTGCGCGCCATCGCCAAGGAGCTGGACGTCAAGGCACCCGCCCTGTACTGGCACTTCAAGGACAAACAGGCGCTGCTCGACGAGATGGCGACGGAGATGTACCGCCGGATGACCGAGGCCGCGCCGGTCGACCCCGACGCCACCTGGCAGGAGCGGCTCCTGGCGGCCAACCGCGCACTGCGCGCCGCGCTGCTGAGCTACCGCGACGGTGCCAAGGTCTTCAGCGGCTCACGCTTCACCGGCACTCTGCACGCGGTCGAGATGGAACAGAACCTGCGCCTGCTCACGGACGCGGGCTTCACCCTCGCCCAGGCGGTCCGGGCGGCCACGACGGCCTACCTCTACACCCTCGGGTTCGTCACCGAGGAACAGGGCGTCCAGCCGCTTCCGGGGGAGCGCCGCGCGGGGTACGACGTGGACGACCGCGCCCGCCGGATGGCCGACTTCCCTCTGTCGGCCGCGGCGGGCGCGGAGATGTTCGAGGACTACGACCGGCACTTCGAAGAAGGGCTGGCCCTGGTGATCGCGGGGATCGGGACGCGGTACGGGGTCGGCTGAACCCGCGCGGTGTGCCCTACGGCCGAGACGTCCCCACGGTCGGCCGGGGCTTCGCCAGCGCCGTGCGCAGTTTGGGCGTCAGCCAGTTCTCCACGTACCGGTTAAGCAGCCAGGCCAGGAGCAGCATGCTCGCCGCCGTCAGCAGGAACGTGGCGTACGACGGGATGTGCAGCCCCTGGTGGAGGGCCTTGATGACGACCCAGCCCAGGTGCTCGTGGACGAGGTAGAAGGGGTACGTCAGCGCGCCCGCGACCGTCAGCCAGCGCCAGTTGGCCCAGCGCAGCCAGCCCAGGGCGATCGCGGCGACCGCGACGTAGCCGAAGGTGACGACGAGGACGATGCCGTAGGTGGTGCGGTAGGAGAAGCCGCCTGCCTGCGGGGCGTGCCACAGCCCCTGCACCGCGTAGTGCTGGCCGATCAGCCAGCTCACGGCCACGATGCCCCAGGCGTACACGTCCTTGCGGTCGCGGTGCACCAGGTAGAGGCCGACGCCGCCGATGAAGTACGGCGCGTACTCGGGCATCAGGACGATGTCCAGCAGCGGCATCTTGGCGCCCTGCGCGATGACGTAGGCCAGCGTCCAGCCGGCGCAGAACATGATCACGCGGCGGCGGTTCGCGCCGGGCAGGACGATGCACAGCGCGAAGAGGGCGTAGAAGCGGACCTCCGCCCACAGCGTCCAGCACACGCCCAGCACGCGGTCGACGCCGAGCGGATACTGCAGCATCGTGAAGTTGACCAGGGTGTCGCTCGGCGAGACCGTCTTGAACGCGACCATCGGCAGCGCGAACACCACCGTCACCAGGATGATGGCGGCCCAGTACGCGGGCAGCAGCCGGGAGGCGCGGGAGGCGAAGAACGAGCGCAGCGGGCGGCCCCAGCCGCTCATGCAGATGACGAAGCCACTGATCACGAAGAACACCTGGACGCCCAGGCAGCCGTACGCGAAGTACCCGTGCAGCACGGGGAACTGGTGGCGCGGCGAGCTGCCCCAGGCTTTCGCGACCTCGCCGTCGCGCCCGCCGTAGTGGTACGCGGCCACCATCAGCGCGGCGACCAGCCGCAGTCCGTCCAGTGCGCGCAGCCGCGTCTCCCGGCGCTTGGCCGGTATCGCGGGGGGCGGTGCGTCCGTGGGCGGCAGGACGGTGCGGGCCACGGTGCCCGTGGAGGCCACTTGGACGGCCTCGCGCGAGTCGATCACAGATTTCCCCTCAACGGGACTCAGTGGACCCACAGCACACTAATCCGATTAATAAGGTTTACCTGGCCACCTGACCGACGATTCGCCCGACGGTCCCTACGCGTTCACCTGCACGTCGTTTCGGGTTCCTGGGCCGGTTCGCGCGGCCCGGCCCAGGAACCGGATCAGCGACCCACCGCCCGCTTCAGCGAGCGGGCGCGGCGTGCCACGCGGCGCACGGTGGCGTTGCGCGGGATGAACGCCAACTGCGCCGGGACCGCGCCGGGCAGCGCCAGCGAGGTGAGGCGCTTGCGCTTGAAGTAGCGCCGGGTGTGATGGTTCAGATGCCTGGTCAGGTAGGTCTCGGTGGCCGGGCGCAGGTCCGGGTAGATCTTCGGCTGCATCGCGAAGCCGACGGCCCGGACGAGGTCCGTCAGTTCCGTCACGTCCATGCTCCGGCGCTGCTCGTTGACCGCCGCCTCGTCCGTCAGTTCGGGCAGCAGCGCGTCCACGATCGTGACGGGGACGCGGTTGCTGTTCTCGTACGGCGTGAGACGGTCGAGAAGGGGGCCGGTACCGACGCGGGCGACCGGCAGGCCGTACAGCGCCGACGCGGTGAGCAGCGCGGTGGAGAAGCAGCCGACCACCAGGGCGGGGCGCATCCGCTGGTAGAGCACCTCGGCGAGGACCGGGGTGTCGAGCACGGTGAGGTCGGCGCCGAGCTTCTCGGCCTCCTTCTCCAGCAAGCGCGACCAGCGGGCCGGGGCCGAGGGGTGCGGCTTGAACACCACACGCGTGTGGCCGAGCGCGAGGGCGCCCTTCAGCATCCGTACGTGGAGGTTCTCCTCCTCCTCGGCGGTGAGGATGTCCAGCGCGGAGAGGTACTGGCCGAGCAGGAGGGCCGGTTCGTCGATGAAGGGCAGCTCGTCGCCGGTGTCGACCAGCTCGGCGAGCACCTTCGAGAACGCGTCCGTCGGCACGATCTCCGGCTCGACGCCGAACTCGGTGAGGAGCAGCGGCTTGAGGCCGGGGACGAGGTCCAGGTGGAGCAGGCGGGTCACGCGCGTGCCGACCAGCGGGTCGATCTTGTTGCGGGTGGGGCCGTAGCTCATCAGGCCGTCCGCGTACACGGTGACGGGCGCGCCCATGAAGATCTGCGAGATGCCGAGTGCCGGGTTGACCTGGATCGACTCGACGGCCAGCTCGATGTCGTCGTCGCCGAGGTTCCAGGCGAGCCGCAGATGCCGCTCCCACAGGGGGACGTCGTCGAGCCGCGGGGCCCAGCCGCCCGGGTGGAAGGGGGAGATGGTCTCGTTCCACGAGATCACGTCGTCGAAGCGGCCGCGCAGCTGCTCGAACCCCGGCATCTCGTCGAGGCCGGGCGTCGTCTCGGGCGTCGCCGCGTTGTTGGAGACGAGCAGGATGCGCCGGTCGGCGGGGCGGAAGCAGTCGGTGTCCAGGGCCGCGGCGAGCGTGGCCGTGCCGTACAGCGTGGACGCCATGAAGATCTGGGTGGTCACGCGGCGACCCCCGTGGTGGAAGCCGGACGGCGGCGCAGCCGGCGCAGCCGCGTGGCGCGCTGCACGTCCATCGAGTCGAGGGCGTCGTCGAGCACGTCCTGCGGCATGTTCCGCAGAGCGACGGCGCTCATCGACTTCAGTTTCCGTGCCACTGCCGGCTCGAACCTTTCGATGGATCCCAGATGATGGGAAATAATCGCGCAATAGGTGCGCACGGCCTTGGGCAGGAGTTTTTCGGCGTCGCGGTCCGCCGCGGTTTCCGCCACCACCTGGTCGAACGCGCGAATGAAGTCGAGTTGGCGCACGTCCCCGATCTGGGTGAGGGAGGAGGCCACACCACGCCGGTAGAACACACCGAGAAGCCCCACCGTGGCGAAGGATTCCGCCTCCCGGTGCAGCTTCCAGATCCAGGGCCGGTCCTCGGCCGTCCGCAGGCCGTCGGTGAAGTGCAGCAGCCCCCGGTCGACCAGCCGGCGGTGGTAGATGCCCGCCCAGGCGTAGGCGTAGTCGACGGAGGTGGAGCGGTCGGCGGGCAGTATCGCGTCGCGGGGGTTCAGTACCACTCCGCGCCGGCCGTGCGGGACCCGGTGGATGGTGCGGGCCCGCGCGGTGCACTGGACATGGTCCGTACGGACGAAGTCGCAGCCCAGCTGCTCGATGGAGGCGACAAGTTGTTCGTAATAGCCGGGGGCGAGCCAGTCGTCCCCGTCGAGGAACGTGAGGTATTCGCCGTGCGCCGCGTCGATGCCCGTGTTGCGCGCGGTCGCCAGTCCTCCGTTCTTCTCGTGTCTGACATACACCGCGCCCGGGAGCTCGCGCTCCGCGCGCGCGAGAATGTCCGGAGTCTCGTCTCGTGAACAGTCGTCCACGAGAACGAATTCGAAGTCCTCACGTGCGTTCGCACGCAGGCTCTTCAAGGTGTCGGGTGCATATTGCTGCACGTTGTAGAACGGCACGATGACGGAGAGCTTGACCACCCACGTGACGTTAGGCGGCGGCCCGGCATTCGTCTTGACCGTTGGTGAGATGTCAGGTGAACGACGCGTGGCGAAGCCGTGAACCCAGCTGATTTCCGGCTGGATCACGGCCTGATTCGCCATTCGTCGATGTGCTGTTAACCGTTTGTTGCATTCAGGTTGGGCCGCAACTCGGAATGGCTTCCTAGCGTCTTGGACGTGCCAGCAAGTACCAGGAAGTCCCTGCGGGTCGCCGTTCTCGCGGATTCCGACACCCGGTGGAAATGGGGTTCGCTCACCGCGAATCGCATTTCACCGGCTGAATCGGACATTCTGCTAGACGGTTATCTCCTGCGTGGCCGAGCCACCCCCACCGCCCGCCAGCTCGAAGAAGTCGGCGTCCGCGCGGATTCCCTCCGCGAGGTCACCGCCGTCGAATTCCTGCGCGCCATGGAAGGGGAGCCGTACGACGTCCTCGTCATCGCCCTCGTGGGCGGCGGTGTGCAGGCGATCCTGCACGGCCTGGCCCACGTCTGGGAGGGGCGGAGCAAGCGGCCCGTGGTCGTCACCGGCTATGTCGGCGTCGTCTACGAGAAGCTCGCCGACGGCTTGCTGCTGCGGCACGGCGCGGACCTCGTCCTGGCGAACTCCCGACAGGACGCGGAACGGTTCCGGGCCGTGTACGAGGGAGTGGGCGCCGACGCCTCCTCGGTGACGGAGGTGGCACTGCCCTTCCTGGGCGGCGCCGCCTACGAGAAGCACGACCCGTACACGGTCGTCTTCGCCGCCCAGCCCTCGGTCCCGGAGAACCGCAAGGACCGCACGTACCTGCTGAACCGGCTGATCCAGCACGCCCGCCTCCACCCGGACCGCGAGGTGCTGCTGAAGCTGCGCTCCAAGCCGGGCGAGCACACCACGCACATCGAGGAGCTGCCCTACCAGAAGCTGGCGCAGAAGACCGATCCGCCCGCCAACTTCCGGCTGGTGTACGGCCACATGGGCGAGGTGCTCGACCGCACCGACCTGCTG
The DNA here is from genome assembly GCF_019091445.1 of Streptomyces sp. GbtcB7. Lineage (NCBI taxonomy): Bacteria > Bacillati > Actinomycetota > Actinomycetes > Kitasatosporales > Streptomycetaceae > Streptomyces > Streptomyces sp. GbtcB7. The sequence goes on along the minus strand of NZ_JAGXJM010000029.1, from coordinate 63,977 downwards.
GTCACCATCAGCTCCACGGCGGCCCTGGAGTCCCTGCACCGCCGCATCCCCACCGTCGTCCTCAGCGACCTCGGGGTGCGCGAGGCGCTCGGCAACCACCACTTCGTGGGCTCCGGCTGCCTCGCCTCCTGGGACCAGCTCGACGCCGGGTACGAGCCGACGCCCGACCCGGCGTGGGTGGCCCGGCAGGGCGTCGCGGCCGACGGCTCGTACGAGACGGCGTTCGACGAGGCGCGCGCCCGGATCACCGGCCTGCTGGCGGCCCCCGGACTGCTGCCCCTCGCCCCCTACTACACGCCCGTCACCGCCCCCGGCTACCTCCCCGGGATCCTCGCCCGCCACCACCTCGCCCCGGACGGCAGCCCGCTGCCCGGCGCCCCCGCGGCCGACAAGGAGCCCAGCCCCGTACGGCAGATCGTCCGCCGGGCGGCCCGCGGCGCCTACCGCCACGGAGTGCAGCGCGTGGCCCCCGTGATCCGGCGGATGGGGGAACTGTGACCACCGCCGATCCCGCAGGCCTTCCGCCGATCCCTCAAGCCTTCCCCGTGTCCCTCGTCAAGGAGAACAGCGCATGACCAACTCGGAAGCGGGTCACGCGGCGCCGGTGCGCCGGGTGCTCGCGGTGATTCCCGCGCGCGGCGGCTCCAAGGGCGTCCCCGCCAAGAACCTCCTGCCGGTCGGCGGAGTGCCGCTGGTGGCCCGCGCGGTGCGCGAGTGCCGGGCGACGCGGCTCGTCACGGACGTCGTGGTCTCCACCGACGACCAGGCGATCGCTGCCGCCGCCCGCGAGGCGGGCGCCGAGGTCGTACTGCGCCCCGCCGCCATCGCCGGTGACACCGCCACCTCCGAGGCCGCCGTCCTGCACGCCCTGGACGCCCACGAGGCGCTGCACGGATCCGCGGTCGACGTGGTCCTGCTCGTCCAGTGCACCAGCCCGTTCATCACGCGGGAGGACATCGACGGGGTTGCCGGGGCGGTCGTCGAGAACGGCGCCGACACCGCGCTGACGGTGGCCAACTTCCACGGCTTCATCTGGCGCGACGCCGCCGACGAGTCCACCGAGGGCGGCAACGGCGTCAACCACGACAAGTCCTTCCGGCCCCGCCGCCAGGACCGGCCCCAGGACCTCCTGGAGACCGGCGCGGCCTACGCCATGGACGCGGCGGGCCTGCGCGAGCACCAGCACCGCTTCTTCGGCCGCACGGAGCTCGTCCGCACCGACCCGGCCCGCGTGCTGGAGATCGACGACCCGCACGACCTCGCCCGCGCCCGCGCGCTGGCCCCTCTCTTCGACGCGAACCGACCCGGTTCGCTCCCGACCGCGGAAGACATCGACGCGGTCGTCCTCGACTTCGACGGCACCCAGACCGACGACAGGGTGCTGATCGACTCCGACGGACGGGAGTTCGTCTCCGTGCACCGCGGGGACGGCCTCGGTATCGCCGCCCTCCGCAAGAGCGGGCTGACGATGCTGATCCTGTCCACGGAACAGAACCCGGTGGTCGCCGCCCGGGCCCGGAAGCTCAAGATTCCGGTCCTGCACGGCATCGACCGCAAGGACCTCGCACTGAAGCAGTGGTGCGAGGAGCAGGGCATCGCGCCTGAGCGCGTGCTCTACGTCGGCAACGACGTCAACGACCTCCCGTGCTTCGCCCTCGTGGGCTGGCCCGTGGCGGTCGCGAGCGCCCACGACGTCGTGCGCGGCGCCGCACGCGCGGTCACCACCGTCCCCGGCGGCGACGGCGCGATCCGAGAGATCGCCAGCTGGATCCTCGGCCCTTCTCTCGACTCCCTCGACAAGTAAGGAACTTCTCCACCATGAGCACCAACTCCCGTCTGCGCCAGTTCGGTTCGAAGACCGCCGGCCCCGGCCACCCCGTCTACGTCGTCGGCGAGATCGGCATCAACCACAACGGCGAGCTCGAGAACGCCTTCAAGCTGATCGACGCCGCCGCCGAGGCCGGCTGCGACGCGGTCAAGTTCCAGAAGCGCACCCCGGAGATCTGCACCCCGCGCGACCAGTGGGACATCGAGCGCGACACCCCCTGGGGCCGCATGACCTACATCGACTACCGCCACCGCGTGGAGTTCGGTGAGGACGAGTACCGCCAGATCGACGAGTACGCCAAGAGCAAGAACATCGACTGGTTCGCCTCCCCGTGGGACACCGAGGCCGTCGCCTTCCTCGAGAAGTTCGACGTCCCCGCCCACAAGGTCGCCTCCGCGTCCCTCACCGACGACGAGCTGCTGCGCTCCCTGCGCGCCACCGGCCGCACGGTCATCCTCTCCACGGGCATGTCGACCCCGAAGCAGATCCGCCACGCGGTCGAGGTCCTGGGCAGCGACAACATCCTGCTCTGCCACGCCACCTCGACGTACCCGGCGAAGGCCGAGGAGCTCAACCTCCGCGTCATCAACACCCTCCAGGCCGAGTACCCGAACGTCCCGATCGGCTACTCCGGCCACGAGACGGGCCTGCAGACCACGCTGGCCGCGGTCGCCCTGGGCGCCACCTTCGTCGAGCGTCACATCACCCTCGACCGCGCGATGTGGGGCTCCGACCAGGCCGCCTCCGTCGAGCCGCAGGGCCTCACCCGCCTCGTCCGCGACATCCGCACCATCGAGGCCTCCCTCGGCGACGGCGTCAAGAAGGTCTACGAGTCCGAGCTCGGCCCCATGAAGAAGCTGCGCCGCGTCACGGGCGTCGTCGCCGAGGCCGAGATCGCCGCGGCCGCGGGCGAGCCGGTCGCGGTCTGAGGTCCTGACCTCCAGAACCCCCCACGCGTTACCTCCCACCTCCCTACGACAACTCCTCACGACAGGACGGTCGTACGTCGATGAGCCCCCGCGCCGGATCCACCGGCCCCCACACTCTCGCCTTCGTCGAGAGTCCGGTACAGCTCCTGAACGTGCTGGAATGGGCACACACCTCTGCCCACCACGGCACGGCGCCCGGCGCGGGGCTCACCCTCGTCGTCCTGTCCCCCAACGACCCGATGACCCGTGGCCAACTGCGCCGCATGGCCGAACTGGCCCGCGACGAGGGCCACTCGGTCCGCTGGGAGGAGGCGCGCGGTGGCACCACGGCGCCCTTCCACACCATCGGCGGCCTCGCCCCGCTGCTGCGCAGGGCCCGCCGCATCGTCATGGGAGACCCGTTCTCCCGCTATGTGCAACTCCTCCTGACCATCACCCGCGCCCCCGACCTCGTCGTGGTCGACGACGGCACGGCGACGATGGAGTTCGTCGCCCAGCTCGCCCGTGGCGAACGACTGGTCCGCTGGCACCGCAAGGGTGGCCGCCCGGGCCCGCGCGACCTGCTCTTCGCCCCGGTGTCCTCCTTGGCCAGGCGCCGGCTGACGCCCAGTGAGCGGCGTACGGTCGAGGTGTTCTCCTCGATGCCGATAGACGAGACCCCGATCGGTGTGCGCGTCACCGCCAACGACTTCTCCTGGACCCGGGCCCGCTTCGGGCCGCCCCGCCTCACCAAGGGCGCGGACCTGGTCGGCACGTCCCTCGTCGAGACGGGTGTCGTCGACGGGGACCGCTATCTCCAGGCGGTCCGCACCCTCGCCAAGTCCCACGGCGCCACCCGCTACTTCGCCCACCGCCGCGAGAGCGTCGAAAAACTCCACCGGCTGGCCGCGGAGACGGGCCTGGAGATCGTCCGCCCCGATCTCCCCCTGGAACTGATCGCCCGCCGCGGCCCCATCGGCCGCACGATCCTCAGCTTCCCCTCCACGGTCGTCCACACGCTGCCGCTGGCCCTGGCCGGCACCGAGGTCCGCGTCGCCGTCTGCGACATCGACCCGGCCTGGCTGACGGAGAACGCCTCTCCGCGCGCCCAGGGCTTCCTGTCCGGGGTGACGGGAACGGCACGGGACGTACACCGGTTGTCGGCGGTGACTTCGGCGTAGGGCAGCCGTGCACCGTCCGGCGAGTCACTGCATGAGACTGATGAAGTCGATCGATCCGGGGTTGAGGTCGAGGTCTCCAGGTTTCGCCGGGCCGTTCTCGTGAGCGGCTCGGCGGAGGTACTGCGGGCGCTGCGGGCCCACGGAACGATTGCGTGGTTCCGGATCTCGGCCGGGGTGGATCCGCTGGATTCCCTCGTCCGCCCGCCCTTGGCCGGCTGGCGCTACGCCGACCCGCAGGACCGGGTACGCCACCGGGCGGGACACAGGAACCCCGAATCTTCTCCACACCGGTTGCACTGAACGGACACGTGCTGTTCGTCAACCATCCATAGGTCGCGCGTTGGACCGACACGATCCAGCCATTGAATCTCCCCGCACGGCACCAATCGGTCGCCGCACGCCTGTTCCGTTTACGCAGTGGGGGGACCACACGTGGCGTCCGCACATGCGGAGTCCGACAGATCGGACTCCGACAGACCCGCGCCCCGGCGGCCGTACGCCGCCCGTGGGCTCGGTGACCGCATCTTCAGGTACCAGCTGACGGCCGCCGGTGTCGTCGTCCTCGCCATCATGGCGGGAGTCGGCCTCTTCCTGCTCCTGAGAGCCGGTCAGGCACTCAAGGCCACCGGCTTCTCCTTCCTCACCACCGCCGAATGGCAGCCGGACGTCCACCGGTTCGGCATCGCGGCCGTCCTCACCGGCACCCTGCTGATCGCCGCCGTCGCGGTGACGCTCTCCGTGCCGCTGGCCGTGGGGACCGCGCTGTTCATCTCCGACGTGGCCCCGCGCAAGCTGCGCCGCACTCTGGTGACGATGGTCGACCTGATGGCGGCCGTACCGTCGGTGGTGTACGGACTGTGGGGGCTGTTCTTCCTCCAGCAGCATGTGATCGGACTGTCGCGCTGGCTGTCCAGCTGGCTCGGCTGGATACCGCTGTTCACGGTGGACGGCGCCCAGCCGGGCGAACCGCTCGCCTCCGACAGCGTCTACACGGCCTCCACCTTCGTCGCCGGGATCGTCGTCGCCCTCATGGTCGCGCCGATCCAGTGCTCGGTGATGCGCGAGGTCTTCGCGCAGGCCCCGGCGGGCGAACGCGAGGGCGCCTACGCGCTCGGCGCCACCCGCTGGGGAATGATCCGCTCGGTCGTCCTGCCGTACGGCAAGGCCGGCATCATCGGCGGCACCATGCTGGGCCTCGGCCGGGCGCTCGGCGAGACGATCGCGGTCTACCTGATCATCTCGCCGGTCTTCACCATCCAGCCGCACATCCTGCAGACCGGCTCGAACTCGGTCTCCTCGCTGATCGCCCTGCACTACGGCGACGCCTCCACCTTCGGCATGTCGGCGCTGATGGCGGCGGGCCTGGCGCTGTTCCTGCTCACCCTGGCGGTCAACTTCACCGCCTCCTCGGTCGTGGCCCGCTCCCGGTCCGGCGCACAGAGCGAGGCATGAGATGACCGTCGTAGAACAGACTCCCGCCCCGACCGCCCCGGCCGCCACCCCTTCGGCCCCCGCGCCGGAGCCCGCCCTGCCCCCCGACCGGCCGCGCCGCATCGGCGGCGTCAGCCGCTCGGGCGTGCTGTCCCTCACCGGCGCCGCCGCCTCCGGGCTGTGCGTGACGATCCTGCTGTACGGCGAACTCGCCCCGTTCTCCGGCGCCTTGGGCTTCACCCTCACCGCCTACCTGTTCTTCCTCGCGATCTACGCGGTGTTGACGGGATTCGAGGAGGACGGGCAGGCCGTACGGGACCGCGTCATGACCGTCGTGCTGTGGACCGCGGCCACACTGCTGTTCCTGGCACTCGTCCTCGTCGTCGGCTTCACCGCCTGGCGCGGCCGGGAGGCGCTGCCGCACGGCAACTTCTTCACCCAGGACATGCAGGCGGCGGGTCCGCTCGACCCGCTGACGAACGGCGGCATCGCCCACGCGATGCTCGGCACCCTCACCATGACCGCCATCGCGCTCGCGATCACGATCCCGCTGGGCCTGGCCTGCGCCGTCTACCTGAACCAGATCCCGGGGCGCTTCTCGCGCTTCGTGCGCACCATCGTCGAGGCGATGACCGCGCTGCCCTCGATCGTGGCGGGCCTCATGGTGTACGCCGTCTGGATCCTTGGCCTCGGCATGCAGAAATCGGGCCTCGCGGCCGGGTTCGCGATCAGCGTGATGATGCTGCCGATCGTGATCCGCGCGTCGGACGTCGTGCTGCGGCTGGTGCCGGGGACCTTGACCGAAGCGGCCGAGGCGCTCGGCGCACCCCGCTGGAGCACCGTCTGGCACGTCGTCCTGCCCACCGCCCGCTCCGGGCTCGCCACCGCCGTCATCCTCGGCACCGCGCGCGGCATCGGCGAGACCTCTCCCGTCCTGCTGACCGCCGGATTCACCGCGGCGCTCAACACCGATCCCACCAGCGGGCCGATGGTGTCCCTGCCGCTGGCCGTCTTCAACTTCGTCAAGTCGCCCCAGCCGACCATGATCGCTCGCGGTTTCGGCGCGGCGGCCGTCCTCATGGCCCTGGTCCTGGTGCTCTTCGTGATCGCCCGTGTGATCGGCGGCCGCGGCCCCGGCCACCAGACCAAACGTCAGGCCCGCCGCACCGCCCGCGCCTCGCGGCAGGACGTGGCGCGCTACGACGAACTGCACGCCCCCGGCCTGTCCCTGTTCCAGGCCGAATCTCCTGCTGAAGCGTCCGCCACAGCCGACCCCACCGCCTCCGGAGAGAACGACTGATGCGCAGCCACCTCCATACCGTCCTCGGGCGCCTGCGCGCCCTTGGGACCCTCGGCGCCCTGCTCGGCATGATCGCCGGGCTGCTGGCCGGGCCCGCGGCGGCGACCGCCACGGCCGAGAGCTACACCCCGGTCGCCGGGGCCGGCTCCACCTGGGCCGAGAACGCCATCGACCAGTGGCGCAAGGCCGTCAACCAGTACGGGATGCGGATCAGCTACGCCGGCAACGGCTCCTCCGACGGCCGCCGCCAGTTCCTCAGCAGCACCGTCGACTTCGCGGTCTCGGACATCCCCTTCCAGACCCACCCCACCGACGGCTCGGCCGCCGAACGCCCGTCGGTCGGCAGCTACGCGTACATGCCGATCGTGGCCGGCGGCACCGCCTTCATGTACCACCTGACCGTCAACGGCAAGCGGGTCACCAACCTCCGCCTCTCCGGAGACGTCGTCACCAAGATCTTCACCGGCGTCGTCAAGACCTGGGACGACCCGGTGATCAAGGCCGACAACCCGGGGCTCCAGCTTCCGCACCGCTCCGTCGTGCCCGTCGTCCGCTCCGACGGCTCCGGCTCCACCGCCCAGTTCACGATGTGGATGGCCAACCAGCACAAGTCGCTGTGGCAGGCGTACTGCGGCAAGGTCGGCCGTTCCGGGGCCTGCGGGCAGACCTCGTACTACCCGACCGTGCCCGGCATGATCGCCCAGAACGGCGACCCGGGCGTGGCGGGCTACGTCGCCCAGAACTACGGCGAGGGCGCCATCGGCTACGTCAACTACTCGTACGCCATCAACGAGGGCTATCCGGTCGCCAAGGTCCTCAACCACGCCGGCTACTACACCGAGCCGACCCCGAAGAACGTCGCCGTCTCGCTCCTCAAGGCGAGGATCAACACGAACAAGAGCTCCGCCGACTACCTCACCCAGCAGCTCGACGGCGTCTACAACGACACCGACAAGCGCAACTACCCGCTCTCCAGTTACTCGTACATGATCCTGCCGCTGCGGGTGCAGGGCATCTTCACCGAGGCCAAGGGCAAGACGCTCGGCGCGTTCTCGTACTACTTCATGTGCCAGGGCCAGCAGCAGATGCCCAAGCTCGGCTACTCGCCCCTGCCCATCAACCTGGTGCAGGCGGGCTTCGACCAGATCCGCCGGATCCCGGGCGTGCAGGCCAAGAACATCAACATCAAGGGCTGCAACAACCCGACCTTCTCCTCCGACGGCCACAACAAGCTCGCCGAGACCGCCCCCTACCCGGCCGCCTGCGACAAGAAGGGCGCACCGGCCTGCACCACCGGCAGCGGCGGCGCCAAGTCGGGTGGCGGCAGCGGGGGTTCGGGGGCGACGGGCGGTACGAGCGGCGGCGGCACGTCGGGCGGTTCCGCGAACGGCGGTACGAGCGGCGGGAGTTCGGGCAGCGGCGGCGGCACGGGCGGCTCGGGCGGCACGGCGGGCGGCAGCGCCCAGCCCGTCGTCGACCCCGACACCGGACAGACCCTGGCGCCCGGCACCGGCGGCGGATCGGGCACCGGCACCGGCGGCGGCACCGCCGCGGACGGCACCATCGCCCTCGCCCAGCCGGTCGCCGTGGCCGGACACAGCGGCTGGACCACCACCCAGACGCTGATGCTGCTCGCCGTGGCCCTGGTGCTCGGGCTGCTGCTCCTGCCGTCCCTCGTCTCACGGGCGATGGCCGGGCGGGGCGGGAACGGCGGGATCGGTGGGGCTGGTGGGGCCGGTGAGGTCGGCCGGAAGGACGACTCGGAGAACCTCACGGACGGGGGCGCGCGATGAAGCGCATACGCAACCTGCTGGTGCGCCTCGTCGCCGGCGCCGCCGTGGGCGCGCTGGCCGGCCTCGCGGTCGCCCAGACCGCCGCGCCCGCGACCGCGGCGAGCGGCGATCAGGCCACCGACTCCGCCGTCACCGTCTCCGGCCGCGGCGAGTTCAAGGACATGAGGTTCACGGTCAGCCAGACCAAGCACCTCACCAGCCAGGCGATCACCGTCTCCTGGACCGGCGGCGCCCCGACGACCCTGGCGGGCACGCTGTTCAACACCGACTTCGTCCAGATCATGCAGTGCTGGGGCGACGACGACGGCACGATCCCCGCCAACCCCGGCCCGTCGCGCACCCAGTGCCAGTACGGCGCCTCCCCGACCACCGACCGGGGCAACTGGCCGGGCAACGAGTACGACGACACCCGCAAGATCTTCTACAGCGCCGACCCCACCAACTACGGCCAGGACGACCGCTACGGCGCCGGCGGCGTCTCCGGACAGGGCGAGGTGCCCTTCAAGTCCGTCGACGGCACCCTGATCACCTCCGGCACCCAGAACAACGCCCTGTACAGCCGCAACACCACCAACGAGGTCGACTTCGCCCGCACCGGCGCCGACGGTCACGGCCAGGAGTTCTTCGAGGTGCAGACCGCCAACGAGGCCCCGCACCTGGGCTGCGGCGTCCCGGTCACGGCGGGCGGCCGCACGACCCCGCGCTCCTGCTGGCTGGTGATCGTCCCGCAGGGCCACCTCGACCTCGACGGAAAGCCGTACGCCGACACCAGCCAGGTCAACGCCGGCTCCCCGGTCTCCTCCACCAACTGGCAGAACCGCGTCGCCGTCAAGCTCGACTTCAACTCGGTCGGCACCAACTGCGCCCTCGGCTCCGACGAACGCGCTACCACCGGCAGTGAACTCGCCGCCGACGCCATGACCAGCTGGCAGGCGGCCCTGTGCGGAACCGGCAAGGTGTTCGGCTACACCGAGCTCGGCGAGCCCGACACCCGCTCCCGCCTCGTCGGCGACGGCTCCTCCGGGCTCGCCTTCACCACCCGCGCCCTCGGCACGGACCCCGGCACGACCGCCCCGACGGACAGCACCGTCTACGCGCCCACCGCGCTCTCGGGCACCGTCATCGGCTTCACCATCGAACGCAGACCCAGGGCCGGAGCCTCCGAAGCGACCCGCCGCCTCGCCGGAACCAAGGTCGACTCCATCGACCTCACTCCCCGGCTGGTCGCCAAGCTGCTCACCGAGTCCTACCGCAACTCCCCCTGGGGAGCGGTCCTCGGCTCCAACGTCGCCAAGGGCTACGGCTGGGCCAAGAACAACCCGGCGGGCCTCGCGAGCGACCCCGAGTTCCTCGCGCTCAACCCCGAGTTCGCGGAGCTGTCCATCCCCGAGACCCCAGCCACCGACACCGATCTGCTGACCTCGCTCGGCCGCACCGACTCGGCCCGCGCCGTCTGGCAGTGGATCGTCTCCGACAAGGAGGCCCGCGGCTTCCTCGCGGGCGTGTCCGACGACTGGGGGATGCGCGTCAACCCGTACTTCAGCACCAACGCGGACCTGAACCCGACCGGTGTCGCCTTCGACCCGGCGAACACGGACACGTACCCCAAGAGCGACCCCTGGTGCACGGTCCCGCCGAACTCCGGCGCCACCGAGGACAACAAGCAGTGCATGATCGACTTCCATCCGTATGTGACGGACATGCACTCCAGCGCCCTGCACACCCGGCGCGCCGACAGCCTGTGGAAGGCGACCTGGGACCCGCTGGCCAGCCCGCCCGCGTACAAGAGCCCCGGCCCGCAGACGGTGGGCTCCCGGTTCGTGATCACCGTCACGGACGCGGCCTCCGCCGTCCGCTACGGACTGCAGACCGCGCGGCTGCGCAACACGGCCGGCACGTTCGTCGCGCCCACGACCGCGTCCCTCACCGCCGCCGCGGCCACCGCGTCCGGTGCCCACGCGGCCGAGATCAGCCCCGCCAAGGCCACCGCGAAGGGCGCCTACCCACTCGCGCAACTCGTGTACGCGGCGGTGCGCCCGGCCAAGCTCGACGCGGCCGCCCGCAAGGCCTACGCGGCGCTGCTGACGTACGCCGCCGGCACCGGCCAGATCCCCGGCGCGGACCCCGGCCTGCTCCCGGCCGGCTACGCCCCGCTGTCGAAGGCACAGCGCGCGAAGACGACGCATGCCGCCGACGCCCTCGTCCACTACACCGGGCCGTCCGCCACCGACGGCGGCTCCTCCGGCGGGACCTCCGGAGGATCGAGCGGCGGTACGGGGGGCACGGGTGACTCCGGCGGTACGTCGACCGGGGGCGGCACCGACGACACCGGCGGCACGGCCGACTCCGGCGGTGCGGCGTCCGGCGGCGGGAGCGCGAGCCCCACGCCCAGTGGCGCGCCCTCGTACGACGGCGGCAAGGCCGTCGCGACCACCGCCCAGGGCACCACACCGGCCGACCCCGCGAACGCGCTGCGCTACGCCGTCCCGGTCGGCGCCGCGCTCGGCGCCGCGGCCGGGCTCGGCGCGCCCTTCGCGGGCGGCGGCAGGCTCCGCTTCCCGCTGCGTGTGCCGCTGCCCGGCGGCCGCGCCCTGACCATCCCCGCCCCCACTTTCCCGGAACGGCTGCGCAGGCTGCTGCCCCCGGGACGGGACTGAGCCCCGTGCCCGGCCCGCCGGGCCGTGGCTCTCGGCCAGGGAGTCCGGCCCGCCGGGCTGAGGCTCTCGGCACAGGGGAGTCCGGCCCGCCGGGCTGAGGCTCCTGGATGACGGAGTCAAGCCCTTCTGGGCCCACGCTCCCGTACGACGGGGGCCGGCCTGCCGGGCCTGGGTCTTCGAGCAGGGGAGTCCAGGTCCACCGGGCTCGGGCTCCCGAACCACGGAGTCCGGCCCACCGGCCGCGGCTCCCGAACCACGGGGCCGGGGCCTGCCGGGCCGAGGCTCCCCGAGGAGAGAGCCCTGCCCGCCGGGCCAGGGCTCCATGACGACGGAGTCAGGTCCCTCCGGGCCAGGGCTCCATGACGACGGAGTCAGGTCCCCCCCGGGCCAGGGCTCCACGACGACGGAGTCAGGTCCGACCGGGCCGGGGCTCCCCACAGACGGCCGCCCGCCCCGAAAGGCAGTGGGGGCGGGCGGCCTGACCCCCCACCCTGCCAGATCCACCCACGCAGAACCGCCGTACAACCGACGCTCAACCACAGGAGAACCTCGATGCGCACAACGCGCCTCACCGCGGCCATGGTCGCCGCAGCCGTGGTGTCCGGCACGCTGGCTCTCGCGAGCCCGGCGTCCGCCGACCCCACCCCCGCCGGGACCTTCCGCCAACTTGTCGGCGTGGGTTCCGACACCACCCAGGACGTCCTCAACGCCCTCGCCGGTGACATCGTCAACGGCAAGAGCTACGCCGACACCGCCGTGAAGGCGGGCGACGCGGGCATCGCCTCGTACGACGCGTTCGTGCCCGGCGCCGCCACCTCCACCATCCAGACGCGCTCCGGCGGCCCGACCTTCCTGCGCCCCAACGGGTCCGGCCCGGGCCGCGCCGCCCTCAGCATGTCGCTGACGGGTGACAAGTTCCCGAACGCGACCGGTGTCGCCGTCAAGGGACAGGTCGACTTCGCCCGCTCCTCCGGCGGCCCGAGCACCTCCGGCAACACCCTCACCTACATCCCGTTCGCCCGGGACGCGGTGGGCGTCGCCGTCCGCGGCTCGGCCCTCGACACCCTGACGGTCGACCAGCTGCACGACATCTACACCTCTGGCGACACCCGCCTGAAGGTGCTGAAGGGCCAGACCCTGCACGCGGTCCTCCCGCAGGCCGGCTCCGGCACCCGCAAGTTCTTCCTCGCGGCGATCGGCCTGACCGAGACCACGGTCTCCTCGGAGATCCCGACCGTCCAGGAGAACCAGGGCAACGCCGCGCTCACCGAGGACGGCGCGCTCGTCCCGTTCTCCGTGGGCAGCTGGATCGCCCAGAACAACGGCATCGCCCCCGACTACAGCAAGACCGCGGTCGCCGCCGGAGCCCACCTGGCCAGTGTCCAGCTGCCCGGCGACACCGGCGCCACCAGCCCGGTGACCACGGTGAACGGCAAGCTCACCCCGGTCGGCGGCTACTTCGAGAACGCCACCTTCGGCCGCGACGTCTACAACGTCGTCCCGAGCCGCGCGATCGACCCCTCCAGCGTCTTCTTCGACAAGGCGCTGTACGACGTCTTCGTCACCAGCGGCACCCACGAGGCGGCCCTCGCCACCGACACCGCCGAGAAGGTCATCGCCGACTTCGGCTTCCTGAACGAGTCGTACAACGGCTCGGTCAACCCGGCCAAGCACGCCAAGCTCGGCGGCCTGGAAGTGTCCGGCATCGACACCGCGACGCCGTCCGCCCCCGCCCTGAAGGCCACTCCCGGCGACGCGAGCCTCAAGCTGACCTGGACCGCCCCCACCCCCGCGCCCGCGCTGCCCGTCACCGACTACCGCGTCACGCTGACCGGTTCGGACGGCGCCGTCGTGGCCGTCAAGGACGTCCCGGCCACCACCACGTCGTACAGCTTCACCGGCCTGGCCCTCGGCACCTACACCGCCTCGGTCTCCGCCGCCAACCTCAACGGCAACGGCAACGCGGCCTCCTGGACCGGCGCCGTCAAGTACACCAGCGCCGTGAAGGCCGCCGCCGCCACGACCGCGTACGGCAAGACCCCGAAGGTCGCCGTCACCGTCACCGACTCGCACGGCGTCGTCCCGAGCGGCAAGGTGACCGTCAAGGACGGCACCACCACGCTCGGCACCGGCACCCTGGGCAGCTCCGGCATGGTCATCATCGGCCTGTCCAACCACCTCAAGGTCGCCACGCACACCCTGTCGGTGTCCTACGGCGGCAGCACCAAGCTCAACGCCTCCGCCACGACCGCCAAGCTGACGATCACCAAGGCGACCCCGTCGGTCAGCTCCACCGCGCCCACGTCGATCAGCCACACCGGCCGCGCCAAGGTCGGCGTGAAGGTCACCGCGACCGGCACCACGCCGACCGGCACGGTCCGCGTCTACGAGGGCTCCCGGGTGATCGCCACCGGCACGCTGAGCGGCGGCAAGGTGACCATCACCCTGCCCAAGCTGAGTCGTGGCAAGCACACCATGCACGTGTACTACACGGGCTCCACGACGGTGAACTCGAAGAACGGCGCGATCTTCACCATCAAGTCCACCTGACGCACCACCCGTCGGGGAGGCCGCGACGGCGGTCTCCCCGACGGCCCCACCAGTGAAGCCATACCAGTGAAGCCATACCAGTGAAGCCATACCAGTGAAGCCATGGAAGGAGACGCGTCGCCGTGACGGTCGCCGTACAGACCACGCTCACCACGCCCGTACCGCGGCTGGGCGTTCGGGGAGTCACCGCCGTCCGGCACCTCGCCCGGGGCGGTCTGCTCACCCTGGCCGCCCTGCTGCTCGGCCTCACCGCCCAGCTGCTGCTCGTCAGCGGCATCCAGGAACGGGCCGCGCAGCATGCCTCGTACGACGCACTGCGCACCCAACTCGCCCTCGGCACCGCCCCGGTGGCCCAGATCGACCAGCAGGGCAGACTGCTCGCGCCCGGCACACCGGTCGCCCTCATCGACATCCCCGCCGTCGACGTCCACCAGGTCGTCCTGGAGGGCACCGACTCCGCCGTCCTCACCGACGGCCCCGGCCACCGCCGGGACACCCCACTGCCCGGACAGTCCGGCACCAGCGTGCTGATGGGCCGGGCCGCCGCCTACGGGGGTCCCTTCGGCCGTCTCGACCAGCTCGCCGCGGGCGACACGTTCACCGTGACCACCGGCCAGGGCAAGGCGAAGTACCAGGTGCTCGGTGTACGACGGGCCGGCGACCCGGCGCCCGCCGCCGTGGCCTCCGGCAAGGGCCGCCTGGTCCTCGTCACGGCCACCGGCCCGCACTTCATGCCCGGCGGGGTGCTGCGCGTCGACGCCGACCTGATCTCCACCCCCGCCCAGACCCCGGCGGCCGTCATCCGCTCCGGAACGCTCCCGGAGTCCGAACAGCCCCTCGCGCACCCCTCCGGCGTGCCGTGGCCGCTGGTCATGTGGCTCCAGGCGCTGGTGGCCGCCGCCGTCGCCGCGGTGTGGACCTGGCACCGCTGGGGCCGGCACCAGACGTGGATCGTGTTCGCCCCCGTGGTCGCGGTCCTGGGCCTCCAGGTGGCCGTCCGCACCACGGAATTGCTGCCCAACCTGCTGTGAACTCTCCTGTGAACTCCCCGTGACCCGCCACTCTTACGAGCAAGACGAGGTGCCCGACGTGACCGATGCGACCGCTACCCCCGATACGACGGTGGCCGACACCGTAGTCCTGCCGCCCCTCGCGTCCGTCGCGCCCATCGAGCCCGGCGCGGCGGTGGGGACCGCGCGGGGAGCCGCGAAGGGGGCCGTCGCTCCCGCGACCCTCGAAGCCCGCGCCGTCTCGGCCTGGTTCGGCAGCCACCAGGTGCTGCAACAGGTCTCCCTGACGATGCCCGCCGGGCAGGTCACCGCCCTGATCGGCCCTTCCGGCTGCGGCAAGTCGACGTTCCTGCGCACGCTCAACCGGATGCACGAGCTGATTCCCACGGCCGCGATGGGCGGCGAGGTGCTCTTCGACGGCGAGGACATCTACGCCCCCGAGCGCCGCCTGACCGACGCCCGCCGCAGGATCGGCATGGTCTTCCAGAAGCCCAACCCGTTCCCCGCCATGTCGATCTACGACAACGTGGTGGCGGGTCTGCGCCTGACGGGCACGCGCGTCGGCCGTCGCGAGAAGGACGAGCTGGTCGAGGAGAGCCTGACCAGGGCCGGCCTGTGGAAGGAGGTACGGGACCGACTCCGCCAGCCCGGCGGCGCGCTCTCCGGCGGCCAGCAGCAACGCCTGTGCATCGCCCGCGCCCTGGCCGTACGTCCCCAGGTGCTGCTGATGGACGAACCGTGCTCGGCGCTCGACCCCACGTCCACCCGCCGGGTCGAGGAGACCATCCACGAACTCGCGGGCCAGGTGACCGTGGTGATCGTCACCCACAACATGCAGCAGGCGGCTCGCGTCTCGCAGCAGTGCGCGTTCTTCCTCGCCGAGCAGGGCACCCCCGGCGGCATCGTCGAACACGGTCCCACCGAACACATCTTCGGCACCCCTGAGGATCAGCGCACGGCGGACTATGTGGCGGGCCGCTTCGGCTGACATCCTCGGCTTCCGTGATGATCAGACGCCGTACTCTCCTGACCGCGCTCGCGACCACCCCCGTCCTGAGCGGCGTCGCGGTGACCACGACCGCCACGCCCGCGGCAGCCGCCGAACAGGCCTCGAACACGGCCCTGTACGCCAACCCCGCCTGGACGGAGGGAACGGACTGGGGCCGCCGCTCCAGACGCCACCTGATCGACGACCAGAGCAGGACCGACCGCGCCCCCTTCCTCCGCTCCACGGTCATCGCCCCGCACGGCGGCGGCATCGAAGGGGGCACCTCGGAACTCTGCCTGGCGATAGCCGGTTACCACCCCGCCGACCTCGCACCCACCCCGGTGGCCGGCCCGGTGCACGACTTCTGGATGTTCGAGGGCCTGATGAGCAGTGGAAACGGGGCACTGCACGTCACCTCCACCCACTGCGACGACACGATCGCCCGCTCCCTGTGCGCGGGCAGCCTCAACGTCCTCTCCCTCCACGGCTGCAAGCCGGAGCAGGCGGGCCTGGAACCAGGCGCCGCGACCGTCCTCGTGGGCGGCCTCAACCCCGCCTTCCGCCAGTACCTGATGGAGGAGTTCACCGCGGCCGGCATCCGCGCGGTGACGGCCTCGGGGGAGGAGGAGATCGCGGGCATCGACCCGGACAACATCTGCAACCGCACACTCCTCGGCATGGGCGCCCAGCTGGAGATGACCACGGCCCTGCGCACCGCGATGTTCGCCGCCGACAAGAACACGATCGCCGACCGCGCCACCAACCTCCTCCCGCCCTTCTGGACCTTCACCGCCGCGACCCGCAAGGCGATCGACCGGGTGGAGGCGGGGCAGACGGTGCTGTGACCGTCCCCTCACCGAACCCGACCGCCGAAAGGGAGCCGCGATGCCGACGCCGGATGCTCGGGCCTGGGCCGAGGCGCTCAGCATGTACGAGCGGCGGTACTCGTACGTGTTGGTGGGGCCCCGCGCCCACCAGGACTGGGTGCGGGACGTCGCGGCAGTCATGCGCCGGGAGGTGACGGATCCACGGTCCTGGAGGTGGCTCGATGTCGACGAAGGCGAGGAGGAACGGCTGGAGGAGCCGTTCTTCCCCTTCGTCCTGCCGCCCTCCGCTCCGCAAGGCGCGGCCGCGTGGCGGCGCGGACTGCGGACGGTGCCCCGGACATCGGTGGAAAGACTGCTGGTCATGCTGTCCACCACATGGCTGGACGTCCCGCGCGAACGCGCCCGCAATGACTTCGAGACCCGTCGTCCCGAACTGGAGCGGAAGGCCCGGGTGATCCTCTCCCGCTTTCCGGAGGAGACGTCCTTCCACACGAACACCGGGTACCCGAGAGCGAGTACTGACAGCCGCACCGACGCCCCGGACTTCTACGAGGCGACCACCGGCTGTACCCCTCTCTCCCAGTACGACTGGGACCTCGGCCTGATCGCGGTCTCCGGGACCGAACTCGGCCTCTTCTGGTCCTTCGACGCCACCTGAAACCTCGTAAGATTCTTGGGCGTACGTGACGTGCGATGCCGATGTGACGGGGGCGGAGGTACGGCATGAGAGTGCACGGAGCAGGCGGGGGACAAGGAGGCGGTAGCCCCGACCTGAGGGTGTCAGGGCAGAGCCTGACGAAGCTGGCTGACGACCTCGACGACATGCAGGACCACTTGGACCAGCAGGTCAAGCGCATGGACTCGATCGTCGACCGCATCGAGGCGGGCTGGCGGGGCCCGGCGGCGACGGCGTACCGCGAGTTCCACCGGGCGGCGACCGAGGACGCCGTACGCATCCGCGAAGTGATGAAGCTGCTGGAGCAGGCCGTACGGCTGAGCCGCGACGGTTTCAGCGAGCGCGACCTGGACGTGCTCGAGCAGATGCGGCGGATCCAGGTGGACATCGACAGCGAGGTAGACAGACTCTCCACGCCGAATCCGGCGGCAGGGGCGAAGGGTGAGTCGCCACCGGCGCGCAGCAGCCTCGACTCCTTCTGATTCCGACGTTCCTAGAGAATCGCCAAGTACTCGTTTCGCACCCGCTGTTGCCGACACCAAGGGGGATCATGCCGACCGGGGCCACCGACGACGACCACATAGCCGTCTCCTTCGCCACGCTCCACGACCTCGCCGCAGAACTGGAAGACATCCTCAAGCAGCTCAACGGCAAGCTCGACGACCTCTACGACCGCGCGGAACCCGTTGTCCTGTCATGGAAGGGCGAGGCCCGCGAGGTCTTCGTCGAGAAGCTCGACGAGTGGGACCGCTCGGCGCAGGACCTCCAGGCGGCCCAGAAGTGGCTGCACGAGTACGTGACCACCGGCCACGCCAACTATGCGGCGGCGCACCGGGCGGTGCTGCGGGGCTGGGGAGGTGCCTGATGGCAACGCCCTCACCGTTGCCCTCAACCACGCCCCCGGCCACCACCGGCAACGGCTCGCTGCCCACCCCGTCGTCCGGCTCGGGCGCGCCCCCTGCCCCTTCTCCCGGTTCCCTCAAGGACCCCCAGGGCAAGGACATTTCGCAGCAGGACACAGGCGCGGCACGGCGCCAACGCTCCGACGAACTGGCGGCGATGAAGCCCGCCGCGCCGGGCAACGCCGTCGGCTTCGACGTCCAGCCGAAGCACGTGTACTACGCGTCGTACGTACTGCGGAACGCCCAGTACGACTTCGCGGACCGGGCCAAGAGTCTCGTCGACACCCTGGACGGGTACGCGCACGCGGCGGGCTGCGGATCGGGCCCGGAGGCCTTCGCCAAGGCGTACGCCGAGACCGCCGCTCTCTTCCTCGATGCGTGGGACAGGGCTACGGAGGGCGTCGGCGGCGCGGCCGTGGGCCTCACGGTGACGGCCAACAACTACGCGGAGGCAGAGCACGCCACCAATGTCCTGACCCCGGCCGTGGTGAAGAAGAGCCCGCCGGCCGTCCTCAAGAAGGCCGGCGCGGGCGGCCCGGTCGCCGAACTCGGCTGGGGCAACGCTCCCGCCGAGGACGGCTGGGGCAACGCGATCATCGACGACGTCTCCGGCGTGGTGAGCTGGGTCGGAGACCACATTCTGCGCCCGGTCCTCAAGTACGCGCTGCAGCATGGGAAGGTCTCCGACATCACGCCCG
Organism: Streptomyces sp. GbtcB7; assembly: GCF_019091445.1. Lineage (NCBI taxonomy): Bacteria > Bacillati > Actinomycetota > Actinomycetes > Kitasatosporales > Streptomycetaceae > Streptomyces > Streptomyces sp. GbtcB7. Next base: position 45,228 of record NZ_JAGXJM010000029.1, on the reverse strand, counting down.
GCGGCGACGACGTCGAACTTCCGAAGATCGCGCAGGCCTGGCGCCAGGCGTGTACAGATGCCAAGAAGTCCGCGGACGCCTTCGATGACGCGATCGCCTACATCACCAATCCCGCCGCGGGGAACGACGAGTGGCAGGGCGCGATGAAGCAGTTCTGCTCGGCGATCTGGGGAACGTCGGACTGGGGCAAGGAGCACCACGGCTACAAGTGGGCCCACAAGGACGGTCAACAGCCCGCGCTGGATGTCCTCCAGGACACCGCACGCGCCATCGCGACCGCGTGCGACGGAGTCAGCGCCGAAGTGACGAAGATCAGGTCCACGATCACTGACGTCTACAAGGATGCCGCGGCGAAGACTTTCGCGGTGAAAGGAGTCATGGATGCCCTGGAAAAGCTCGGCGAACTCCCCGAGTTGGCAGCGGAGTTCATCTCTAACATCGACACAGGCCGCCTCAACCATGCCGTCGACTCCTACAACAGTGAGATGCACAGGTACGGGGACGACTTAACCAATCTCAAGGACGCATTGGAAGAGGCCGAACGTAGTGTGCCCACGTATGCCGCCGAGGAGGCACGGGCTGAGTCATTCGGTGCGCGATCGCTGAACGAATTCAAGACGGAGCACAAATACATCAGGGACGGGGACGAGCAGAACCACTTCTACGCCTTGGACTTGGCGAGCCAGGAGGGAATTCACGACAGCCACGTCATCGACAAACACGTTGGCAAGACGGACGAGCAGCTTGCGCAACGCCTCAGGGATCAGCAGATACTGCGTGACGGGACGGTGAGGCCCGTAGCCGCGTCCAGCTTCACGAATATGGCCTCCGCCCAGCGATTCACCCAGGAAGCAATGGACGACGTCGGGAATGCGGAGAAGATTGAAAACTGGTTGAGAAGGTTGGAAAATAACCCGAATGAAAGATCGACGCTCAACTTGTCTCTTTCCTTCAATGATGTGACCGGCCGGACGGTCCTGCGGAGCGAGTACGATCAGAAGGGCCTGAGCGCTCAGGGCGCCGACGTGCACAGTGTCGAAGTGGTGCTGCGCTACAAACAAGCCGTAGAACCGAAGTTTGTAGTCCTCACCTCCATGCCCACGACGCCGTGAGCCGTCAGTGCGGGTTTCGTGAGCGTTCAAGAAGAAGCAAGGAAGGTGTCGCCGGCGTTGACCACATACATCGGGGCAGTGTTCAATAACGGATTTGTTTCGCGGTTGCTCGACCTGTCCCTTCGCGTGAACACCTCGGAGAACGAGGACTTCGAGCACGAGATTGCCCGCCTCTGCCGGAACATGCAGCGTGCGCAGGGTGCTTCCTGGGCGCTGCCGCTGGCCACTGCCGCGGCGACGGTAGATCTTGTAGCAGAGGTGTTGGCGAGTTCCTTGCGAACCCGACTTCCGGCAGGTTTTGAGGAGAGGCTGAGCCTCGCGGCCGGCAGTCGTCCGGTGGAGGAGTATCTGTCGGACGCCGCCTCGGCCATCCGCAAGCTCGACAGTGAGGTTGTGCCCGGCTACGGGGAGCTTCCCATGGCTCCCTGGGAGGTCTCCCTCGCGTTTCCGGAAGTGATCGACTTCAAATACTGGGTGGAGACCGACGAGTTCGAAACACTCGACGAGTGTTTGTGGGCCGGGTTCGACAGCATGCATCCCGGAGAATGCGCGAGCAGGGCAACGGCTCTCATAGCGCAGACACAGGAAGCCCTGCTCCTCTTTCCTGATCCGGACGTTCTGCGCTCGACGCTTTCGCAGAGCATCCCGTGGGTGTCTCGCAACGTTCTGCGGGAGATCGTCCGAAAGGGAAATGAACACCTCGCCGAGTTGCATGGAGTCTCGGGACGATGACAGTGCCGACTGCCAACAGAGCCGCCACCTACCCCGACCGCGAAACCGCCCAATGGGCCACCCAGCAGGTCGTCACCGCGAATGAGCAGCTGATCCACCGCTGGCTCGCCCAGGCCACCCGCGCCCGTCTGACGATCGAGGCATCGTGGCCCTCGCGCACCGAGCCGGTCGGCCGGGTGCTGATCCAGGCGATGATGCTGGCGGGCCGCGAGCCCGTGGACGTACGCGCCGCCCGCGTGGTGCTCAAGCGCGACGCGACCCGCCCCCATGGCTTCGTCGTCCAGGCCACGTTTCCCATCTATCTGTAGAGCCCCGTAGAGACCAGTAGAGGCTGATCACCGTGCCCCTGAGCCCCCTCGAACACGACCGCCGCTACGGCGAACTGGACCAGGTGATCCGCACCTACGCCGGGCAGCCCGCCGACGACACCCCGGACAAGCCCAGCCAGGCCCTGACCGCCTACCTCCGCCACACCTGGCACACCCGTCCCTGGGCACTGGCCACGGCGGAGACCCAGCTGCGGGAGTACGCCCGCAACCCGCCCGGCCGACTCCGCCTGCGCCTCGGCGAGTTCTACGCGATCCCGGACGTCGGGCTACCCGAGTCGGACATCGAGCAGTGGCTGACCTGCCTCGCCGACCACATCAAGCACAGCGTCGAGACCGGCGAGGCCCCGCCCCCGGCCACCCCCGCCACCCACTGGGAATGGCACGCCCGCTTCCCCGAACTCGCCCAGTTCCTCGGCGGCTGGTTCTCCCAGGACATGCCGGACGAGTTCGACGACCACGAGTCGGCCGTCGACGACTACGCGGCCGGCACCCACCCTCAGCTGGTCGCCCGCCTGGTCGGCGAACTGCGCGAACTCCTCGCCCTGGACCTGGACGAGCCCGACTACGCCCTGGCCGTCGCCGAACTGGGCATGGAGGTCGACCCGCCGGCTCCCTACAGCCCCAGTGGCTGGCTCACCCTCGTCTCCCAACGACTCGAGCAGCCGCGCGCGGACTACGGGCCGGACGCCGGTCAGTGAAGCGCTCGGGCCGTTCGCTGCCCCACGTACACCGCGAACGCCGTCCAGGTGGACGAAGCGACCACGACTACGGACCCGTCCACGTCCTTTGAGTCACGGACCGCGACGGTGCCGGGTATGTTGCGGGCGACTTCGACGCACTCGCCGTTGCCGCTGCTGTGACTGGACTTGGCGAACTCGAACTGCGGCACGGCTCACAACTCCTTGCGGATACGTTCGATCAGGGCGGTGGAATCGCGAAGAGCGAGTCCGCTCCGGGCGATCCGCTCGAATGTTGCGTTGTGGCGCGCGGCGTCGGCCTCGCTCTCCAGCCACAGGGTAGATGAGGTGGTGTCCATGTAGACCACGTCCATCGCGCCGGGTTCGGCGAACGAGACGATGCTGAAGGCGCTGGTCATCCCGGGATGGGAACCGGCGAGGAAGGGAAGCACCTGAAGCCTGACATTGGGCAGACGGGACGCTTCCGCCAGGTGCGCCAGCTGTACGCGCATGACCTCGCGGCCGCCGACAAGTTGGCGCAGTGCGCCCTCGCCCACGACAGCCCACAGGCTGAGAGGGTTCGTGTCCGTCAAGCGTGCCTGCCGCGCGATCTTCGCCTCGACGAAGCGCTCGATGTCGTCGGGGTCATCCCAGTCGGCGTTGCCGATCGCGAGAGCCCGGGCGTAGTCCGGAGTCTGCAAGAGGCCAGGGACGAAGGCTCCTTGCCAGGTACGGATTCCGGTCGAGATGTCCTCGAGGGCCACGTACTCAACCAGAGAGCGAAGCTCGGGGTACTGGTTCCACCATCCCTTGGCCTTACGGCGCCCCCGGTCGGTCTTGGCGAGGTTCAGCAGTCGTTCCACGACCTTCGGGTCGGTCACGCCGTACAGGTCGCACAGGATCCGGATGTCGGGATCGCGGAACGGAACCCAGCCGCGCTCCATCTTGGCGACCTTGGCCGCAGTTGCCGACAGCGCCTCCGCGGCTTGTGGCTGCGTCAGGCCGACTGTGTCGCGCAGCGTCAGCAGCTCACCGCCCAACTTGCGGGCGAGGACGGTGGATACGCGGTTGCCGCGCGTGAACGGGACTGCGGTCACGTCGGATTACCTCCCGGGTCGCGGCCAGTGTGCAGGTCGCCGAGCAGGGTCGCAAAGCTAGGAGACATATTTCCCTGAGACTCATTGCCCGCTATGCCGCCACTCCACTACTGTCAGTTTTCAAACGACTACCCAACGGCATCAGTTGGCGGAAGTGCACCGTGCTGCCCAAACCGGCCCGCGCGGCATGGCCACCCCACCTGGCGCCCGCCCTCGCGCAAGGAGACGCCCCCCGTGACCAACTCCTGCCCTCCCCCTCGCTTCCCCAAGGGCAACGACCGCTACGACTCCGTGGACTACACCCCCTACCCGGGCAACATCCCCCACGCCCGCAGACGCGTCGCCCAACTCGCCGTCGACTGGGGTCACCCCGACGTCGCCGGTGACGCGGCGCTGCTGGCGAGCGAGTTGTGCACGAACGCCCTGCTCCACGGGTGCTTACGGGGCCGCCTGTTCCGCGTCGAGACGTCGCTGACCGGCAACGCGCTGCGCGTCGCCGTGACCGACCCGAGGGGTGAGCGGCTTCCGTATCCGCCCACGCCCGTCGCGGATGACCAGTTCGGCCGAGGTCTCCTCATCGTCCGCACACTCGCGAACCGCTGGTCCGTGGAGAAACTCACCGTCGGCAAGACCGTCTGGGCGGAGCTGGAAATGCGCGGGGATCTTGATGCCTGACCACGCAGGAAACGGCGTAGACACCGTCGCGATCAAGATCCTCATGATCGGCAGCACGGCTGTCCCACGCCGTCGACCGATCAGGCGCCCCAGGTCATCCCCGCGCCCCTACGGCGCGGACCCCGGCGGCCCCTCGCGCCCGGGTCGACAGGGAGTGGTGTTCAGGCGTCCGTGCGCATGATCTTGGTCAGGTCTGTGGGACCGTAGGGCACGGGAATGGGTTCGGACACCCCGAGCGTTCCCTATGGGAGTGCGCCGGCAGCCCCGGCGGACTGGATCGAGAGAGGGGCGGCGGCCGCATCAAGGGCCCGCGTCACCCCGTGGTCACGGGCCGTCACCGCAGTCGGCCATCGGGGCGGACATGGCAGTCGGCCATCGTCCCGGACGCGACAGTCGGCCTTCGGCCCGGATGCGGTCCGGGCGCGGCGCGCATACCGTCTGGCTCAAGATCCCATCGTCCGGAAAGACGGGCGAGCATACCCATCCCACTGGAAACCTATGCGGCGCGTGGCCAAGTTTCTTCCCCTAACGGGCTGAAGTTTTGTTGATCGTGGGTCAGTTGGCCGCCCCGCCGCCCTACCCTTCAAAGGGTGAACCAATTGATGTCCCGAGAGTACGAGGCCGATGTCCCCGGGGGAGCAGCGCTCCCCGGCACCCTGCCCGACGCCCTGCGTGCCGAGCTGATCGCGTTCCGGCGCGACATGCACATGCACCCGGAGCTCGGCAACCAGGAGTTCCGCACCACCGCGGCACTCAAGGCGCGCCTGGAGCAGGCGGGCCTCAAGCCCCGCGTGCTCGACATCGGGACCGGGCTCATCTGTGACATCGGGATCGACGCCGGTGAAGGTGCGGGGGAGGGTGAAGGGGACGGGGCACGTGACCGCGTACGGGACCGTGTGGTCGACGGTGGACGCGGCATGCTCGCCCTGCGCGCCGACATCGACGCGCTGCCCATCCCGGACACGAAGAGTGACTGCGCGTACCGCTCGACCGTGCCCGACCGCGCGCACGCCTGCGGCCACGACGTGCACACGACCGTCGTCCTCGGCGCCGGGCTCGTCCTCGCCGAGCTGCATCGCCAGGGGCTCCTGCCGCATCCCGTACGGCTGATCTTCCAGCCCGCCGAAGAGGTCCTGCCCGGGGGCGCGCCCGACGCCATCGAGTCCGGAGTGCTGGACGGCGTGGGGCGGATCATCGGCGTGCACTGCGACCCGAAGGTCGACGCCGGACGGATCGGACTGCGCCACGGTCCCATCACCTCCGCCTGCGACCGGCTGGAAGTCTCACTCGACGGCGCCGGCGGCCACACCGCGCGCCCCCATCTCACCACCGACCTCGTCACCGCGGCCGCGCGCGTCGTCACCGACGTGCCGTCCCTCGTCGCCCGGCGCGTGGACGCCCGCAGCGGGCTCGCGGTGACCTGGGGACGCGTCGAGTCCGGGCACGCCTGCAACGTCATCCCGCAGCACGCCGAGCTGTCCGGGACCGTCCGCTGCCTCGACCTCGAGGCCTGGCGGCAGGCGCCCGACCTGGTGCACGCGGCCATCGACGAGATCGCGAACCTGTACCGCGCCAAGTCCGAGATCAACTACATCCGGGGCGTCCCGCCGGTCGTCAACGATCCGGCGGTCACTGAACTCCTCCATGACGCCATGACCTCGCGGCGCGGCGCGCACTCCGTCGAGGACACCGAGCAGAGCCTCGGCGGCGAGGACTTCTCTTGGTACCTGGAGCACGTGCCCGGAGCCATGGCGCGCCTCGGCGTCCGTACGCCGGGCGAGCGCACCACCCGTGACCTGCATCGCGGCGACTTCGACGCCGACGAGTCGGCCATCACGGTCGGAGTCGAGCTCTTCACCGCGGCGGCCCTGCTGGACGCGATCCGCTAGGACCTGCTGGGCCTGTAGGACCTGGAGGACCTAGGGCCTGTCCGGCGCGATGCGCCGGACAGGGTCTGGACGCGGTCCCGCGAACACGAGAGGCTCACTCGGAGATGGCGCACAGGTGACGTAGGGGTCCCGGGCCGCCGGTCCGCCCGATGCCCCGATCGGCACCCCTTTGTCCGCTTGCGTCACCCCGCCGTAACGGGTGGCGCGCAAACGTAACCCGGTGGCGGCACGGTTCGATAACGGCCCGGAGAAACCCCGTTCCTCTCCCCTTCTACGCGCGTTACTGTGCGCCGAAATCGCTGCGTCGGCGGCGTGTTGGGGAAGCGGACCGGCGACGGCCGTGGGGATGAAGGGTGCTTGCTGTGCGTCTGATGTCTCGGAGGACCAGGTTCTCCCAAGCAGCGGTGGCCGTCTCGGTCATCGCCCTCGCGGCGGTCGGTTGTGGCAAGTCGAGCACCGACACGAGCAGCGACTCCAAGAAGAGCTCGTCGGGTTACAGCGGGAAGGGCATCGGTCTCGCGTACGACATCGGTGGCAAGGGTGACCAGTCCTTCAACGACGCCGCGTACGCCGGTTTCCAGAAGGCCGAGACCGAGTTCAAGATCGGCGGCCGGGACATCGAGCCGCAGGACGGCGAGTCCGACGCCGACAAGGTGCAGCGCCTGGAGCAGCTCGCCAAGTCCGGCTACAACCCGGTGATCGGCGTCGGCTTCGTGTACGCGCCGGCCGTCAAGGAGGTCGCGGCGAAGTACCCGAAGGTGACCTTCGGCATCATCGACGACGAGCAGGACAAGGCCGCCAACATCGCCGACCTGGTCTTCCACGAGGAGCAGTCCTCCTACCTCGCGGGTGTCGCGGCGGCGAAGGCCACCAAGAAGAACCACATCGGCTTCATCGGCGGCGTGGACATCCCGCTGATCCACAAGTTCGAGGCGGGCTTCGACCAGGGCGCGAAGTCGGTCAACCCGAGCATCAAGATCGAGTCGCAGTATCTGACGCAGACGCCCCAGGAGGGTGGCTTCTCGAGCCCCGACAAGGGCAAGGACGCGGCGGCCGGCCAGATCGAAAAGGGCGCCGACGTGCTCTACCACGCGGCCGGCCTGTCCGGTCAGGGCGTGATCTCCGAGGCCGCGTCCAAGAAGGTGTGGGCCATCGGCGTCGACTCCGACCAGTACGCGCAGAGCTCTCTGGCCAAGTACAAGGACTGGATCCTCGGCTCGGCCCTGAAGAACGTCGGCGGCGCGGTGTACGACCTGGCCAAGTCCGTCGTCGACGGCAAGCCGCTGAGCGGCGTCGTGCGCGGTGACCTCAAGTCGGGCGGCGTCGGCTTCGCCGACTCCAACCCGAAGTACAAGGCCCTGACGGACGTGGTCGCGGCGGTCGACAAGGCCAAGCAGGACATCATCGACGGCAAGGTCACCGTCAAGACCACCCAGTGAGTCGCGCCCGTCGTCACTGATCACCGACCTGGCGTCACTGGTCACCGATGAGGGAGCCCCCGGCCCGATGTACCGGCCGGGGGCTCCCTCATTCATGCGTTCATGCGTTCATGCGGGGTCGTTCCGGCTCGACGGTGATCCTGGCGAAAAGATCAAACCTGGGCAGAATTTCGCAAAGTACCATGGTCTGGTACATGGCATCGCATACGTCGATGCCGCGTCGATGGTGTGTCGACACCGCGTGGACACCGCGCCCGGGGTCCGGGCGCCTTTGCCGAGTGGAAGCCCCAGGTGCGCCCTAGGTGTTCGGAGATTGTTCGCCGAGGGTTCAAAACGGTCGGATAACACTCTGGCGACGTGGGTTCTCTGCTATGTCTACGCGCGTTACGCTGCGGCGGAATCAGCGCCTGGTTTGGGCGCCTGCACAAAGGAGTCACGTTCATGCGCCGGGTGTCCCGAATCGCGGTTGCGGGCGTTGCGACCGCATCCCTCGCCGTTGTCCTCTCCGCCTGTGGCGGCTCGTCCACCGAAGCCTCGAGCGGCGGCTCGGCCAAGACCAAGGGCATCGGCCTTGCGTACGACATCGGCGGCAAGGGCGACCAGTCCTTCAACGACGCCGCGTACGCCGGTTTCCAGAAGGCCGAAACGGACCTCAAGATCAGCGGCCGGGACATCGAGCCGCAGGACGGCGAGTCCGACGCCGACAAGGTGCAGCGCCTGGAGCAGCTCGCCAAGTCCGGCTACAACCCGGTGATCGGCGTCGGCTTCGTGTACGCGCCGGCTGTCAAGGAGGTCGCGGCGAAGTACCCGAAGACCACCTTCGGCATCATCGACGACGAGCAGGACAAGGCCGCCAACATCGCCGACCTGGTCTTCCACGAGGAGCAGTCCTCCTACCTCGCGGGTGTCGCGGCGGCGAAGGCCACCAAGAAGAACCACATCGGCTTCATCGGCGGCGTGGACATCCCGCTGATCCACAAGTTCGAGGCCGGGTACGTCCAGGGCGCCCAGTCGGTCAACCCGAAGATAAAGATCGAGAAGCAGTACCTGACCCAGACGCCCCAGGAGGGTGGCTTCTCCAGCCCCGACAAGGGCAAGGACGCGGCCGAGGGTCAGATCGAGGCGGGCGCCGACGTGATCTACGCCGCCGCGGGCCTGTCGGGTCAGGGTGTCATCCAGTCCGCCGCCTCGCACAAGGTGTGGGCCATCGGCGTCGACTCCGACCAGTACAAGCAGGACGCGCTGGCCAAGTACAAGGACTACATCCTGACTTCGGCCACCAAGGACGTCGCCGGGGCGGTCTACAACCTCGCGAAGTCGGTGGCGGACGGCAAGCCCGCGACCGGCGTCGTCCGTGCCAGCCTCGCCACCGGCGGTGTCGGCCTCGCCGACTCGAACCCGGCGTTCAAGAACAACGCCGACCTGCAGGCCGCGCTGAAGAAGGCCGAGGCGGGTATCAAGGACGGCTCGATCACGGTCAAGACCTCCTGACCGGAGCCCTGATCCCGGCCCAGGTCACGACGTCATCACCAGACGTCGAAACCATGGCCATGGCAACGCTGTAATGGCAGCGTTACGGCCACGGAACGGGGTGTGGGGAGGATGACCTTCCCGTGCCCCGTTCGCGCGGCAGAATGCTCGGATCGGATCGGACCGGACCGAAAGCAGTCCGAAAAGAACCCGGTCCGTCCGAGTGCAATTCAAAGCAGGGGCGCTACGCGCGTAGATAGGCCCCTTTTCCAAGGAGAGTGCGCCATCGACGCGTCCAGCAGCCCTCCGCTCACCGCGCAGTCGACCGCGGTCGAGCTGGCGGGGATCACCAAGCGTTTCCCCGGTGTGGTGGCCAACCATGACATCCACCTGACGGTCCGCAAGGGCACGGTCCACGCCCTCGTCGGCGAGAACGGTGCCGGCAAGTCGACGCTGATGAAGATCCTCTACGGCATGCAGAAGCCGGACGAGGGCACGATCACCGTCGACGGCGAGCAGGTCACGTTCCACAGCCCCGCCGACGCCATCTCGCGCGGCATCGGCATGGTCCACCAGCACTTCATGCTCGCCGACAACCTCACCGTCCTGGAGAACGTGGTCCTGGGCAGCGAGAAGCTGTACGGCATCGGCGGCGGCGCCCGTAGGAAGATCAAGGAGATCTCCGACCGGTACGGCCTGAACGTCCGCCCGGACGTCCTGGTCGAGGGCCTCGGTGTCGCCGAGCGTCAGCGCGTGGAGATCCTCAAGGTCCTCTACCGCGGCGCCCGCACCCTGATCCTGGACGAGCCCACCGCCGTACTGGTGCCGCAGGAGGTGGACGCACTCTTCGACAACCTGCGCGAGCTCAAGTCCGAGGGCCTGGCCGTCATCTTCATCTCGCACAAGCTGGGCGAGGTTCTCTCGGTCGCCGACGAGATCACGGTCATCCGGCGCGGTACGACGGTCGGTACGGCCGTCCCCGCCGAGACGACCCCCCGCCAGCTCGCCGAGATGATGGTCGGCAGCGAGCTCCCGACCCCGGAGACCGCCGAGTCCACCGTCACGGACAAGCCGGTCATCCAGGTCGAGGGCCTCACGGTCTTCGCCAGCGGTGCCCCCTCCCTCGGCGAGCTCGCCGAGCCGACGGGCGCCGGTCTGCTCACCGAGGACACCGCCGAGACCGCCGCCGCGGTGCGGCGCATCCTCGACGACGTCACCTTCACCATCCACGCGGGTGAGGTGATGGGCATCGCCGGTGTCGAGGGCAACGGTCAGACCGAGCTCATCGACGCGCTGATCGGCCTCAAGGCCGCGGACGCGGGAGCCATCACCTTCCTCGGCGACGAGATCACGGGGTGGGCCACCCGCAAGCGCCGTGAGAAGGGCATCGGGTACATCCCCGAGGACCGCCACCGCCACGGCCTGCTGCTGGAGTCCCCGCTCTGGGAGAACCGCATCCTCGGCCATGTCACCGAGGCCCCCAACGCGAAGGGCTTCTGGCTCGACATCAAGGGCGCCCAGGAGGACACCAGGCGGATCGTCGAGGAGTACGACGTCCGCACCCCCGGCATCGACGTCACCGCCGCCTCGCTCTCCGGCGGCAACCAGCAGAAGCTGATCGTCGGCCGCGAGATGAGCCACAAGCCGCGCTTCCTGATCGCCGCCCACCCCACCCGCGGTGTGGACGTCGGCGCGCAGGCCGCGATCTGGGACCAGATCCGCGAGGCCCGCCGCGAGGGCCTGGCCGTGCTGCTGATCTCGGCCGACCTGGACGAGCTGATCGGCCTGTCGGACACCCTGCGGGTGATCTACAACGGCAGGCTCGTGGCGGACGCCGACCCGGCGACCGTCACCCCGGAGGAACTCGGCTCGGCCATGACCGGTGCCGCCTCCGGACACCTGGAGCACGTAGCGGAAAGCGCCGCCCCGGAGGACGAGGCCCGATGAAGAAGTTCGACAAGGAGCGCGTGCTCCTCGCGGTGGCCGGCCCGGTCATCGCGCTCGTCGCGGCGATCGCGCTGACCTCGGTCGTGCTGCTCGCCTCGGGCAAGAGCCCGTTCGAGCCGTACTCCCTGATGCTTCAGCAGGCGACGTACTCCGACGTCCAGGTGCTGATCATCAACCAGGCATCGCTGTACTACTTGGCGGCGCTCGCGGTGGCCATCGGCTTCCGCATGAACCTGTTCAACATCGGTGTCGACGGTCAGTACCGCCTCGCCGCGATGATGACCGCGGTCGTCGGCACGCACATCGCGCTGCCTGGCGTCCTGCAGGTGCCGCTGCTGCTGCTCGTCGGCATGCTCACCGGTGCCTTCTGGGCCGGCATCGCCGGTGTCCTGAAGGTGACCCGGGGAGTGAGCGAGGTCGTCGCGACGATCATGCTCAACGCGATCGCCACCAGCCTCATCGGCTACCTCACCCTCGACAACATCTGGGGTGTGCAGGTCGGCAACAACAACACGACCGGCGTCATGAAGAAGTCCGGCTGGGTTCCCGGCATCAACCTCGGCTCGGACGTCGGCGAGATCTACGGCCTGGTCTTCCTCGCGGTCCTCATGGGCGTCCTGTACTGGGTGGTCCTCAACCGCACCCGCTTCGGCTTCGACCTGCGCGCCACCGGTGCCTCCGAGACCGCCGCCGCGGCCTCCGGTGTCGACGCCAAGAAGATGGTGCTCACCGCGATGCTGATCTCCGGCGCGGTCGCGGGCCTCTCCGGTCTGCCGCTGCTGCTCGGCGACGCCCACAGCTACAGCCTGAGCTTCCCGACCGGACTCGGCTTCACCGGCATCACGATCGCCCTGCTCGGCCGCAACAACCCGGTGGGCATCGCCTTCGCCGCCCTGCTGATCGCCTTCCTCGACAAGGCGTCCCCGGCGCTCGACTACGCGACCCCGGTGGCGTACGAGAAGGAGATCGCCACGATCATGCAGGGTCTGATCGTCTTCGCGGTCGTCATCTCCTACGAGGCCGTACGTGTCTGGGGCCTGCGCCGTCAGCAGAAGCGGGTCGGTGAGGAACTGGCCGCGGCCGCCGCCAACAACAACTCCCCGAAGGAGGTGGCTGCCCGATGAGCACCGCGACCGTCGCCAAGCCGCAGGCGCAGAAGCCCGGCAAGGGCAGCCGCCGATTCTCGCTCCCCGTGCTCCTGCTGATCATCGCGGGCGTACTCATCCTGACCTCGGCTGTCCGCCTGATCACCGGCGCGGACGGCATCACCTCGACCGGACAGATGTCCACGGCGCTGCGCCTCGCCGTGCCGATCGGCCTCGCGGGCCTCGGCGGCCTGTGGTCCGAGCGCGCGGGCGTCGTCAACATCGGCCTCGAAGGCATGATGATCCTCGGCACCTGGTTCGGAGCCTGGGCCGGCTATCAGTGGGGCCCGTGGACCGGTGTCGCCTTCGGCATCATCGGCGGTGTGCTCGGCGGCATCCTGCACGCCATCGCCACGGTGACCTTCAACGTCAACCACATCGTCTCCGGTGTGGCCATCAACATCCTGGCGCTCGGCACCACCCGCTACCTGTCGAAGTTCACCTTCGAGAACGCGCCGCAGGGCTCCTCCAAGCAGTCCCCGCCCATCGACTCGCTCGGCACCTTCGACATTCCGGGGCTGTCGAGCGGTCTGGACACGCTCAACGGGAAGCACTGGTTCCTGATCTCGGACATCGCGGGTCTGCTCGGCGGGCTGGTCACCGACCTGTCGCCGCTCACGGTCGTCGCCGTGGCCCTCGTGCCGGTGACGTGGTGGGTGCTGTGGCGTACGTCCTTCGGCCTGCGGCTGCGCTCCTGCGGCGAGAACCCGATGGCCGCCGAGTCCCTCGGCGTCAACGTCTACAAGTACAAGTACCTCGCCGTGATCATCTCCGGTGGCTTCGCCGGCCTCGGCGGTGCCTTCCTGTCGATCGTCGCGTCCAACGTGTACCTCGACGGACAGACCGCGGGCCGCGGCTACATCGGTCTCGCCGCGATGATCTTCGGTAACTGGATGCCGGGCGGTCTCGCCCTTGGAGCGGGTCTGTTCGGCTACACCGACAGCCTCAACCTGCGCGGCGGCACCACCAACGTGCACGCGCTGATCCTGCTGATCGCGATTCTGCTGGTCTTCGGCGCCGCCTACCTCGCGTGGAAGAAGCGGCTCGTGCCCGCGCTGATCACCGCCGCGGTGTCGGCGCTGATGCTCGTCTGGTACGCCACCACCAGCGATGTCCCCAAGCAGGTCGTCAGCGCGACGCCGTACATCGTGACCCTGCTCGTTCTCTCGCTGTCCGCACAGCACCTGCGGATGCCGAAGGCCGACGGCATGCCGTACCGGAGAGGACAGGGCAAGTGACGTCCGCCGACGCCGGGTCCACGGCCGTCGACTGGGAGGCTCTGCGGGAGCACGCGCGGGACGCGATGTCCCGGGCGTACGCCCCCTACTCGGGCTTCCCGGTCGGCGTCGCGGCCCTCGTCGACGACGGCCGGACCGTCACCGGCTGCAACGTCGAGAACGCCTCGTACGGGCTCGGACTGTGCGCCGAGTGCGGTCTGGTCTCCCAGCTGCTGAACACCGGTGGCGGTCGGCTGACGCACTTCACCTGCGTCGACGGACAGGGCGAGATCCTCGTCCCGTGCGGACGCTGCCGCCAGTTGCTGTACGAGTTCGGTGGGGCCGATCTGCTCCTGGAGACCCCGGCCGGAATCCTGCCGCTCTCCGAGATGCTGCCGCAGGCCTTCGGGCCGGAGAATCTCACCAAGTAACGCCTGCGCGGCCCCTCCCGACGACCGGACGATGAACGACCGATCGGGAGGGGCCGCGGATTTTCGGAAGTCTTCGGAAGGAAAGCCATGGCCATGGACGCCGTCTCCGTCATCCGCACCAAGCGGGACCGCGCCGAGCTCAGCGACGCGCAGATCGACTGGGTCATCGACGCGTACACCCGCGGCGAGGTCGCCGACTACCAGATGGCCGCCCTCAACATGGCGATCCTGCTCAACGGCATGAACCGTCGCGAGATCGCCCGCTGGACCGCCGCGATGATCGCCTCCGGCGAGCGCATGGAGTTCTCCTCCCTCTCCCGCCCGACCGCCGACAAGCACTCCACGGGCGGCGTCGGCGACAAGATCACCCTCCCGCTGGCGCCGCTGGTCGCCGCCTGCGGCGCGGCGGTCCCGCAGCTGTCCGGACGCGGCCTCGGCCACACCGGCGGCACGCTGGACAAGCTGGAGTCGATCCCCGGCTGGCGCGCCCTGCTGTCGAACGAGGAGATGCTGAACGTCCTCGACACGACCGGTGCGGTCATCTGCGCGGCGGGCGACGGCCTGGCCCCCGCCGACAAGAAGCTGTACGCGCTGCGCGACGTCACCGGCACGGTCGAGGCGATCCCCCTCATCGCCTCCTCCATCATGTCGAAGAAGATCGCGGAGGGCACGGGCTCGCTGGTCCTGGACGTGAAGGTCGGCACCGGCGCCTTCATGAAGACCATCGAGGACGCCCGCGAACTCGCCTCCACGATGGTCGGGTTGGGCACCGACCACGGTGTGAAGACGGTCGCGCTCCTCACGGACATGTCGACCCCGCTGGGCCTGACGGCGGGCAACGCGCTCGAAGTACGGGAGTCGGTGGAGGTCCTGGCGGGCGGCGGTCCGGCCGACGTCGTGGAACTCACCATCGCCCTGGCGCGCGAGATGCTGGACGCGGCGGGCATCAAGGACGCCGACCCGGCGAAGGCCCTCGCGGACGGCTCCGCGATGGACGTCTGGCGCCGGATGATCGCCGCGCAGGGCGGTGACCCGGACGCCGCGCTGCCCACCTCCCGTGAGCAGCACGTGGTGACGGCCCCGTCCTCCGGCGTCCTGACCCGCCTGGACGCCTACGACATCGGCATCGCCGCCTGGCGCCTGGGCGCGGGCCGCGCCCGCAAGGAGGACCCGGTGCAGGCCGCCGCGGGCGTCGAACTGCACGCCAAGCCCGGCGACACCGTCACCGCGGGCCAGCCCCTGCTGACCCTCCACACCGACACCCCCGAGCGCTTCGAGTACGCCCTGGAGTCGGTCGAGGGTTCCTACGACATCGCGGCCGCGGGCACGGACTTCAAGGCCACGCCGGTCGTGCTGGAACGTATCGCCTGACTCCGTACGGCAGTTGCCCCGTCCGGCAGCTGATTCCGTACGGCGGTGGAGGGGCCGGCGCGTCTGCGCCGGCCCTTTCGCGTGCCCCGTGCGGGTGCCGTCAGCCGAGTACCCGTCAGCCGAGTACGGCCGCGATCACCACCAGCACCGGCACCGACAGGATCGTCGACAGCAGGATCGACTCCCGGGCCAGCGTCTCGCCGACCCGGTAACGCGAGGCGTAGGTGAAGAGGTTCTGCGCGGCGGGCAGCGCCGAGGTGACCACGACGTCGAGCAGCGGCGCGCCGTGCAGCCCGAACAGGCCCACGGCCAGGGCCCAGGCGGCCAGCGGCTGGCCCACCGACTTCAGGGCGACGGACAGCAGCACCGGGTACCGGTCCGCGCCCCGACCGGGCAGCGTGCTGCCGCACAGCGAGATGCCGAACGCCAGCAGCACCGCGGGCACCGACATGTTGCCGATCAGCGTGAGCGGGTCCATGACCGGTCCCGGCAGCGTCAGACCGGTCGCCGACACCGCGACCCCGCTCAGCGAGCCGACCGCGATGGGGTTGCGCAGGGGAGTGATCAGCCGCTGCCACAGGGGGCCCTTCTCGCCGTCCCCCGACAGGTCCAGGACGGTGAGTGCGATGGGCGTGACCATGATCTGCTGGAAGAGCAGTACGGGGGCGACGAGCGAGGCGTCCCCCAGTACGTACACCGCGATCGGGATGCCGAGGTTGCCCGAGTTGACATAACTGGAGCAGAGCGCGCCGATCGTCGTCCGGCCCACGCCCCAGCCGCGTACGACCCCGATCGCGACGAAGACGCCGGCCGCCGCGGCCGTGCTCATCGCCGTCACCAGGAGCCGGCTGGAGAAGATCACCGACAGGTCGGCCCGGGCGAGCGTGGTGAACAGCAGGGCGGGGGAGGCCACGTGGAAGGCGAGCTTCGTCAGTACCTCCCGCCCGTTCTCCCCGAGATAGCCGCGGCGTCCGATGACGTAACCGACCCCGATGACGACGGCGATGACCGCGAAGCCCGTCAGCACCCCTTGCACGGTGCCCCCTTCGTTCGGAGGAGGCCGTCGGGTATCACGGAAGGCGCTGATTCATGGGGCATACACCCAACCCTCTGGGGTGGGAGGGGCGCAGGTCAATGTGATCCTTTGCGGGCGCGCGCCTCGAACGGGTCGGCTCTCCGCGATGAGTTCCGTGCCCCCGGCCGGTCTACTGACCGTGGACGCCACGACACCCGCCGTACTCGTGCTGCCCGGCCCCGTCACCCGTGACCAGGTGCCGGGGCTCTGTGACGACGTGCACGCGCGGCTGGCGGCGACCGGTGCCGGGGTGGTGGTCTGCGATGTCGCGGGCCTCGGCCCACCCGGCCTGGCCACCGTCGACGCCCTGGCCAGGATGCAGCTCGCCGCCCGCCGGGCCGGGGGCCGCGTCCGTCTGCGCGCCCCGGCCCCCTCCCTCCTCCTGCTTCTCGATCTAGTCGGACTCCGCTTCGAGGTGGAGGGGGAGGCCGAAGAGCGGGAACCAGCGCTTGGTGTCCAGGAAGCAGTGGAACCCGGTGATGCGGCCGTCTGAGATCTCCAGCGCCTGGATCGCCCAGGCACTGAAGCCGCCCTCCTCCGGATCCGGCTTGTAGTGCGCGAATCCCGGCAGACCGTTGACCGCGACCGGCAGCAGGCGCGAACCCGCGCACGAGGCACCGAGGGTCGTCATGAAACCGGTGATGTCGCCCGTGCCGCGCAGCCACAGGTCGAACGGCGGCATCGTCATGATCGCGTCCTCGTGGAGCAACGCGGTCAGCGCCGTCATGTCGTACCCCTCGAACGCGGCGACATAGCGCTCGAGCAGCTTCTGCTGCTCCTCGTCGAGCGGGTCGGAGACGGCGGCCTCGGCGCTGTCGCTCTCCGCGAGGGTCGCGCGGGCCCGCTGCAACGCGCTGTTGACCGAGGCGACCGTCGTCCCGAGCAGCTCGGCGACCTCCGACGCCTTCCAGGCCAGGACCTCGCGCAGGATGAGCACGGCGCGTTGCTTGGGCGGCAGCTGCTGCAGGGCGGCCATGAAGGCGAGGCGCACCGACTCCTTGGCCACCGCGGCCTCGGCCGGGTCACCGACCGTGGGCAGCACGCGCGCGTCGGGCATCGGCTCCAGCCAGGTGTTGTCCGGGCGCGGGGTGAGCGCCGCCTGAGCCAGGGGTGAGGGACCGCTCAGATCCATCGGACGCGCCCTCCGGTTGCCCGCGTTCAGCATGTCGAGGCAGACGTTGGTGGCGATCCGGTACAGCCAGGACCGCATCGACGAACGGCCCTCGAACTTGTCGTAGCTCCGCCAGGCGCGGACCATCGTGTCCTGCACCGCGTCCTCCGCCTCGAAGGAGGAGCCGAGCATCCGATAGCAGTACCCGGTCAGCTCGACCCGGTGCTTCTCCAGCCGCACGTCCAGATCTGTCGTCGCCATACCGTCGCTCATAGCCAACCCGCCCCTGTGGCCGTTCCGTCGCACCGTCGCCTCGTTGCGCCGGCACTTCGGAAGCTACCGCAGCCCACTGACAATGGCCCCCGGAGTGGGAAAAAGCGGAGCTCAGACCAATTGCTTCACGGACATGAGCAAATGCCGGTGCGCGCCGCCCACTTCGCCCCCGGTTCCGTCCCCCGCCTCGGCCCCTGCTTCGGCCCCGCTCAGCAGCGCCCGCTGCCCCGGCCCCAGCAGCTCCAGCCGTACCCGCGGCTGCTCGAAGGAGTTCAGGGCGTCCAGCAGATAGGCCGGGTTGAAGGCGACGGTGATCTCCGCCGTGCCGGTCAGCGCCGCGGGCAGCCGCTGCGAGGCCACGTCGTCGGCGTATCCGGCGCGCAGTAGAACGGACCCCTCGCCGTCACCGGTGAAGTCCAGCCGTACGGGACTGTTCACCTCGGCGACGACGGCGACGCGCCGTACGGCCTCCGCCAGCGCCTCGCGCTCCACCTCCGCGACCGCGGCGTCGGGCACCGAGAACAGCGAGCCGTGCCGCGGCAGCCGCCCCTCCATCAGCCGCACCGCCGTCCGCATCGGCCCACCCTCGAAGCCGAACATCCCGCCGCCCGCGGGGTCGAGCCCGATGCGCACGTCACCGGAGCGGGCCAGCGAACGGGCGATCTCGTGCAGCCGACGCGCGGGCAGCAGCGCCTCCACGACGCCGTCGAGCGGGGCCTCGGGTTTCCAGGCCAGGGTGCGCACGGCGTACCGGTAGCGGTCCGACGCGGAGAGTGTCATTTCCTCGCCGGACAGCCGCAGCTGTACGCCGGTGAGGACCGGCAGCGTGTCGTCGCGCCCGGCCGCGACGGCGACCTGGGACACGGCGGTCGCGAACGCGGCGGCGTCCACGGTGCCGCGCGGCTCGGGCGGCACCGGCAGCGCCGGGTACTCGTCCTTGGGCAGCGTCGACAGACCGAACCGGGTGCCACCCGCCTCCACCGCGAACCGTGTTCCCTCCAGCGCGCAGCTCACCTGCCCCTGCGGCAGCACCCGGCAGATGTCCAGCAGCCGACGCCCCAGCACGAGGATCAGACCGTCCGCCGCCGTCTCGGCATCGATCTCGATCCTCGCCGCCGCCTCGAAGTCGAACCCCGAGATGCCGAGCCGTCCAGGACCGGCCTCCAGCAGCAGTCCGCCCAGCACCGGTACCGGCGAGCGGGTGGGCAGGGCGCGGGCCGCCCAGGCCACCGCCTCGGCGAGGTCGTCGCGATCGACGCGGAACTCCATGAAAGATCCCCCTGTTCGGGCCAGTTGACCGGGTGGAGGCTAGATGCCGCCACTGACAACGGGGTCCGACCAGGGGGAACGTAGGAGCGTCCGGGACGCTCAGTGCGCCAGGGCCGGCTCGTGGCGGGCCTGGGTGCGGGCCGCGTGCGAGCCGAGCAGCGTGATCGTGACGACGCCGAGGACCGCGAACAGTCCGAGTGCCACCGTCCCGGCCCACCCGCCCGCGTGGAAGGCGACCGCGCCGAGCGTGCTGCCCGCGCTGGAGCCGATGTAGTACGCGGACTGGTAGAGGGCGGAGGCCTGGGCGCGGCCCTGCTTGGCGGTGTGGCTGACCGACGAGGACGCCACCGCGTGGCCCGCGAAGAAGCCCGCGGTGATCAGCACCAGGCCGAGCAGGACGAGGGGGAGGGAGTCGACCAGGGAGAGGAGCAGGCCGGCGGTCGTGGTGCCGCCCGCCAGGTACAGGGAGCCGCGCCGGCCCAGGCGGGCGACCAGCCTGCCCGCCGTGGACGCCGACACCGTACCGACCAGGTACACCAGGAAGATCGAGCCGATGATGCCCTGGGGGAGGGAGAACGGGGCCTCGGTCAGGCGGTAGCCGATCACCGTGTAGACCCCGCCGAAGACCATCATGAACAGCGCGCCGATCGCGTACAGCCGGCGCAGCAGCGGGTTCGCGAGGTGGTCACGGACCGTACGGGCCAGCACCCGCGGTCGCAGCGAGCCGGGCGTGAAGTGCTTCGGCGCGGGCAGGAGCATACGGAAGGCGACCGCGCAGGCCACCGCGATGATCCCGATCGTGGCGACGGCCACCCGCCAGCCCCACTCCTGCGCGACCCAGCCGGTGATGACCCGGCCGCTCATCCCGCCGACGCTGTTGCCCGCGACGAAGAGGCCGATCGCCGTGATCAGGGCCTTGGGGCGGACCTCCTCCGCCAGATAGGCCGTCGCGGAGGCCGGAAGGCCCGCCAGCGCCGCGCCCTGCACCGCCCGCAGCGCGACCAGCGCGCCGATCGACGGGGCGAAGGGGACCAGGAGCCCGACCGTCACCGCGACCGCCAGCGACGCCGTCATCAACGTACGCCGTCCGAACCGCTCCGACAGCGCGCTCATGGGGAGGACGAACAGTGCCAGCGCACCCGTCGCCGCGGACACCGTCCAGCTCGCCTCGCTCGCGCTGACCCCGAAGTCCGTGGAGACGAGCGGGAGGAGGGCCTGCGTGGAGTAGAGGAGCGCGAAGGTCGCCACACCCGCGAGGAAGAGCGCGAAGCTCATGCGGCGGTAGCCGGGCCCACCCGGGGTGAGACGGGAGTCGACGGCGGCGGTGGAGGACGTGACGGAGGAGGTGGCGCCCACGGTGGTGGACGCCCCGGTACTGGCGGAAGGCATGCTTCGAAACTAAAGAGCCGCCGCTCATCCGTCCAATGCATGGAATCGCCATAATCGTTCCCATGGTGCATCAGCAAAGGTCACAGCCTCACCTGTCACCGTCCAGTGACACAGAAGACAGCGCGGGCATGTCGAGGCTGCTCGCCCCACGCCTCGCGTACTTCGCCGGGGTCGCCCGCACGGAGCACGTCACGCGCGCCGCGCAGGAGATGCGGGTCCCCCAGTCGACCCTGTCGCGGGCCATGGTCCGGCTCGAACAGGACCTGGGTGTCGATCTGTTCGCACGCCGGGGCCGCACGGTCTCCCTCACCCCCGCGGGCCGTACGTTCCTCTCCTCCGTCGAGCGGGCCCTCGCCGAGATCGAGCGCGCCGCGGAGGAGGTGCGCGCGGACGCCGACCCGGCCACCGGCAAGGTCGCCTTCGGCTTCCTGCACACCATGGGCTCGGAGACCGTCCCCGGCCTGATCCGCGCCTTCCGCGCCGACCACCCCCGGGTCCGCTTCAGCCTCGTCCAGAACTACGGCGAGGCGATGCTGGAGGGACTGCGCTCGGGCGAGCTGGACCTGTGCCTCACCTCGCCGGTGCCGGACGCGCCCGACCTGGTGGGCCGCCTCCTCGACGAGCAGAAGCTCCGGCTCGTCGTCCCGGCCGACCACCGCCTCGCCGCCCGCAAGCGCATCCGCCTCGCCGAGGCCGCCGACGAGACCTTCGTGACCCTCGAACCCGGCTACGGCATGCGCCGCATCACCGACGACCTCTGCCAGGAGGCCGGCTTCAAGCCCCGTATCGCCTTCGAGGGCGAGGAGGCCGAGACCCTACGGGGCCTGGTGGCCGCCGGCCTCGGAGTCGCCCTCCTGCCCCCACCGGCCGTGCCCCGCCCAGGGGTGGTCGAACTGACGGTCACGGCCCCGAGAGCGGTCCGCGAGATCGGAGTGGCATGGCTGGACGGCCACCCGGACACCCCACCGGTGGCCGCCTTCAAGAGGTTCCTACTGTCGCGAAGGGGCCATCTGCTACCCGACTAGGGGCACCAGGAGCGCCCCTTCAGGGGCGCGGGGAACTGCGCGACAAGCCCCCACGCACCCGCAGACACCAAACAACCTAACGACGCAACGCCCGCCCGAAGCCGGAGGCAAGCGGCATCCGCAACCCCAACGGCGGCGGCGCGGCCAACGCGTCCTCCAGAGGGCGCGACACCCCGTGTCCGAACAACGCCCCCATCACGAAGTCCTCCGCCAGCGCGTGCACTTCGGACCGGTACTGGTGCAACCCGTGCCCGTCGGAGTGGACCTCGAACCGGCAGATGTCCCGGTTGGACTTCTTCGCCCGCGCCGCGAGCCGGAAGGACAACTCCGGGTCGGTGCGCTCGTCGTTGGTGCCGTGCACGATCAGCACGCGCCGCCCGGCGAGCTGCTTCACCGGTTCGGGTGGCGCCGCCACGTCGTCCTCGGGCAGCCAGGGGGCGAGCGCCAGAACGGAGTTGACGGCCGTGTGCCCGGCCGCACGCAGCGCCGCCCGGCCTCCCATGCCCACACCGGCGAGGCACACCGGCACGTCCCCGTAGCGGCGTACGACCTCGTCGGCGGCCCAGGACGCGTCGTTCGCGAGATGCGCCTCGTTGCCGTTCCAGCCGCGGAAGCGGTAGTGCACGACATGGGCGGCCAGGCCTTCCGCGTGTCCCGCGCGCATGAGCCGACGGCCGAGCGCGCGTACGGAGGCGGTCGCCAACATCGGGGACGGTCTGCGCGCGGAGACCTCGTCGCCGCCCGGGAGCAGCAGAACCACTCCGCTGACGGCCGTCGGCTCCGGGCCGATCGTCCTCCCCAGCCGGGCCCTGCGAACCGGCGTCGCTTGCTGTGCCATGACAGAACAGTGTCAGAAGTGACGGTGTACGCCACCCGTCCGCCGGGTCACCGTTACGTATCGACGGACGGCACGACAGGAGATCTACGCGCGTAGGGGCTACAGTGCGAAAATGACGAGCCAGATCCAGAACACCCCGAGCTCGGAACAGATCCGCCGGGCGCCCAAGGTCCTGCTGCACGATCACCTCGACGGGGGCCTGCGCCCCGGGACGATCGTGGAACTCGCCCAGGAGACCGGCTATTCCGGGCTCCCCGAGACCGACCCCGACAAACTCGGCGTCTGGTTCCGCGAGGCCGCCGACTCCGGGTCCCTGGAGCGGTACCTGGAGACCTTCGCCCACACCTGTGCCGTCATGCAGACGCGCGAGGCGCTGGTGCGGGTCGCCGCCGAGTGCGCCGAGGATCTCGCCGAGGACGGGGTCGTCTACGCCGAGGTGCGGTACGCGCCCGAGCAGCACCTGGAGACCGGGCTCACCCTCGAAGAGGTCGTCGAGGCCGTCAACGAGGGCTTCCGGGAGGGGGAACGGCGTGCCCGGGACAACGGCCACCGCATCCGGGTCGGCGCCCTGCTCACCGCCATGCGGCACGCGGCCCGTGCCCTGGAGATCGCCGAACTGGCCAACCGCTACCGCGACCTGGGTGTGGTGGGCTTCGACATCGCGGGCGCCGAGGCGGGCTTCCCGCCCACCCGTCACCTCGACGCCTTCGAGTACCTCAAGCGCGAGAACAACCACTTCACCATCCATGCCGGCGAGGCCTTCGGGCTCCCCTCCATCTGGCAGGCGCTCCAGTGGTGCGGTGCGGACCGGCTCGGCCACGGTGTGCGGATCATCGACGACATCCAGGTCGCGGCGGACGGCTCGGTGAAGCTCGGACGGCTGGCCTCGTACGTCCGTGACAAGCGCGTCCCGCTGGAACTGTGCCCCAGCTCCAACCTCCAGACCGGCGCCGTCGACTCCTACGCGGAGCACCCGATCGGTCTGCTGCGGCGCCTGCACTTCCGGGCGACCGTGAACACGGACAATCGGCTCATGTCAGGGACGAGCATGTCACGCGAATTCGAGCACCTGGTCGAGGCGTTCGGTTATTCGCTCGATGATATGCAGTGGTTCTCTGTCAATGCTATGAAGTCAGCATTCATTCCTTTCGATGAACGACTGGCCATGATCAATGACGTGATCAAGCCTGGATATGCGGAACTCAAGTCCGAATGGCTGTTCCAGCAGACCGCCTCCACCAGCGGTTCCTTGAGGGAACAGGGCTGATCGAAGGAGCGAAAAGCAGCCGGGTCTTCACTTGTTCTCCATGATTCGGCTGCTTTCCGATGTTTGCGGAGGGTGGCTCTGCGTGTTTACGTTTTTGGACCGCTCACATCCCCGTCACACGGATCCAAGGACGCATTCAATATGAAGCAGTCTGCTGCCAAGACCCTCGGTGTCGCCGCTCTCGGTGCCGCATTCGCCGCCGTCGGCGCGGGCGCCGCGAACGCCGCCCCGGCCGTGCCGGACGCCTCCCAGGCGCTGGACACCGTTACCCAGACGCTGCCCGCGCAGAACGCCGCGGCGGCGCTCCCGGGTGCGGGAGAGGCGCTCGCCCACGGGCAGGGCGCGCTCGGCGCGGGGGTGGCCGCGGCCCAGCCCGCCGTCGCGAAGGTCCTCGCCGACGGGCCGGCGGCGCCGTTGGCCGGTCTGCTCGGGGGGCTGCCGCTGCAGGGCCTGCCGACGCACGGTCTGCCGGTGAACGGGCTGCCGCTCGGCTGACGCCTTCCGCTTGTTTCGGTCTTTCGCCTGTACGAACGCCGGTGGGGCGCACCCTGATTGGGTGCGCCCCACCGGCGTGTCATGCCGTGAGCCGGGCCGGGGGTCACCAGGCCGTGCGGGCCTTGTCCTCGGAGGGGAACAGGATCCACAGCGCTATGTAGAGCAGGAACTGCGGGCCCGGGAGCAGGCAGGAGAGAACGAAGATCACGCGCATCGTGGTCGCGGAGGTGCCGAAGCGCCGCGCCAGCGCTGCGCACACTCCGCCGATCATGCGGCCGTTGGTGGGGCGGGCAAGGGCGGTCATGATGGCTCCTTCGTGAACCGTGGCGGGATGCCGGGGTGTTGGGACATCGACGCCTTCTTCGGCGTCTTCTTCGATGTCTCCGGCTTCGATGTCTTCAACGCTACGGTGACGAAGGGGGCGAAGCGTCGCTCTATGGGGCGATGCCGACCCTGGGAATCGTCGGGGTCCGACCCTGAGCCGTGTCCTCCCGGGGGAGGGCCGCGCGCCGCCGGGTCTCGGCCCGGCGGCGGAGCCTGACCCTGGCGGCCGGCACGATCGCGAGATGGGCCAGGGCGACGCCGACCGTGTTGAGCAGCAGGGAGTCGACGTCCACGACCTGGCCGGGAACGCCGGTCTGCAGCAGTTCGATGCCCAGCGAGATCAGGGCGCCGGCGGCGACCGTGCGGACGAGGGAGCCGAGCGGGGACGCCGTCAGCTTGCCGCCGGCCATGGGGAGCAGGACGCCGAGTGGGGCGAGCAGGCCGAGGCCCTGGCCTATCCGGCGGGCGGCTTCCGCCGGGCCCAGCGCGAGATCGGCTCTGATGCCGGCGAAGGGGCGGAGGTTGGCGGGGCTCACCCAGGGGACGTCCAGGGGACGCAGGGTGATCCAGGCGACGAGCGCGAGATGTGCGACGAGGAGGAGAGCTCCTGTCGCACGGACGCGGGTCACGGCGCTGCCGCCGCCTTCGCCTTGACGTTGCACGCCTCCCAAGACGCGGGGGTCGGCAGGATCGGTTCCGGGTTGTTGGTGAGCTTGGGGCTGAGGGGTGAGGGATGCGCCACACGTACGGGGCGTAGCGGGCACGGTTCGGCGTCCGCGGGCCGGTGGGGGCGGGTCGCGCGGTTCCCCGCGCCCCTGAGGCCGGGGCTTCGCCCCGGATCCCCGGGCCGCGCGTATGAGTTCGTCTGCGGGCCGGTGGGGGCCGGTCGCGCAGTTCCCCGCGTCCCTGAAAGCCTGCACTCCGGCCGGCGTCTTCAGCCCGTCCGGCGTTTGAGGACGAGGCCGTTCAGGCCGATAGGGGGTCTGGGGGCGGAGCCTCCAGGGGATGGGAATGGGTAGGGGCGGCGGGGGCGAGGAAACAGTTGCCCGAAACGATTACGCGCCGGAGATCGGTGTGGACGGCGGGGACTTGGTGGTGGGGTTGGCGCGGACGTCGGTGGGGCACTCGTAGCTGCGCAACGGGGTGGCGTCGGGGCCGCCGAGGACGACCGAACCGTCGTCCCGCGCGGCGGCGGAGTCGGAGAAGGTGCAGATGATCTGGGCGAGTGCGGCGGAGGTCAGGTCCTGGGGAGGGGTACTGAGGCGGAGCGCGTCCTCGGGGTCCTTGGGCCGAGGCCCGCTCACCGTCATCCCGCCCCGCACGTCGGTCGTGTAGCCGGCCTGCTGCTCGGGCGTGGAGGGCGTCTCGGCGAGCTCGTCGAGGAGCCCCTGCGCCACCAGAACCCGCCGCGCCCCCTCCGCCGTACCGTCGGGAATCCGCACGGACCGGTCGACCGTCACCAGTTGCCCGGAGCAGATCAGGAAGACCTGGACCGGGATGCCGCGGGAGGACTGGGTGGTGATGTCCTGGCCGGACAGCGCGCACGGGACCCGGGACGGCGCCGGGCCGAAGTCCGTCGGGACCTGGGTGGAGCGGATACCGCAGCCCGCGAGCAGGACGGCGAGGAGGGGGAGCGAGAGGAGGGAGAGAGAGGCGAGAGGCGCCCGTCGGCGCCCGCCCCGGCCTCGTACCAAGGTCGTCATCCGGCGCTGCCCTCCGTACCGTTCCCGTTCCGTCCGCGCTCGCGCTCGTCGTCGGCGAGCAGCTCCGACGCGTCCTGGGGGAGGCGGAGCGTGAAGACGGCGCCCCCCTTGGGCGCGTTGGCCGCGATGATCTCGCCGCCGTGGATGTGCGCGTTCTCCAGGGCGATGGACAGGCCCAGACCGCTGCCCTCGGAACGGGGCCGGGAGGCGCTCGCCTTGTAGAAGCGGTCGAAGACGTGCGGGAGGACGTCCTCGGGGATGCCGGGCCCGTGGTCCTGGACCTCGATGAGAAGGTCGTCGGCCTCTACGCGGACCGAGACACGGACCGGGCTGCCGCCGTGCTTGAGCGCGTTGCCGATGAGGTTCGCGAGGATCACGTCCAGGCGGCGCGGGTCGAGGCGCGCCATGATGCCGCGCTCGGCGTCCAGGTCGACGGCGTCCAGCCAGGCGCGCGCGTCTATGCACGCGGTGATCTGGTCGGCGATGTCCACGTCGTCGAGGACCAGCCGGGCGGTGCCCGCGTCGAAGCGGGTGACCTCCATGAGGTTCTCGACGAGGTCGTTGAGGCGGCGGGTCTCGCTGACGACCAGCCGGACGGCCGGTTCGATCATCGGGTCGACGCTGCCGGTCTCCGCGTCGAGTTCCTCTTCCAGGATCTCCGTCACGGCGGTGATCGCGGTGAGCGGCGTACGGAGTTCGTGGGACATGTCCGCCACGAAGCGGCGGGACGCCTCCTCGCGGGCGCTCATGTCGTCCACGCGCTTCTCGAGGGACTCCGCAGTGTGGTTGAAGGTACGGGAGAGGTCCGCGAGTTCGTCCGTACCCGAGACGCGCAGCCGGGTGTCGAGCTTGCCCTCGCCCAGGCGGCGGGCCGCGATGCCGAGGCGGTGCACGGGCTTGAGGACCGTCGTCGCGGCGGCCTGGGCGAGCAGCGCCGAGCCGATCAGGGCCAGGCCGGTCGCGATGCCCAGTGACCAGGCCAGCGAGTTGAGGTCCTTGGCCTCGGGCTCCAGGGACTTGAGCATGTAGCCGGTCGTCGTCCCGCCGATCACCTTCGCGCCGCCCACCAGGTACGGCTTGTCGTGGTCGGTGATGCGCTGCCAGTACAGGTGATAGGCCGACTTGTTGTTCGAGGAGAGCGGCTGCTCCTTGTTCACGGCCTTCTGGAGGGACTTGGGTACGTCGTCCAGCGTGAAGGTGTCCAGCGCGGAGTTGCCGATGACCTTCTTGCCGTTGCCGTCCTGGGCGACGAGGAGCACGCTGAAGCGCTGGCTGCTGTTGGCCATCTGGCCCGCCGTGCGCTGCAGTTCGTCCTGCGCCGGGTGCACCGGCAGCATGCTCGCGTGGTTGCGCATCTCCTGCTGGAAGTCGCGCAGCACCGCGTCCTGCGTACGCGTCAGCACGGCCTCGCGGTTGAGCCAGTACGCGATGCCCGACGCCGACACGGCGGCCGTGAGCGCGACGAGTCCGAACACCACGACCAGCCGCAGCCTCAGGCTCGTGAAGCGCAACCCCGCCAGGATCGCCCGGCGCGCCGCGGCCCAGCCGCGGAGCTCGTCGTGCGGTGGGGTCACTGAGGAGTGTCCAGTCGGTAGCCGACTCCGCGGACCGTACGGATCAGGGTGGGCGAGGACGGAACGTCCTCGATCTTCGCGCGCAGCCGCTGGACACACGCGTCCACCAGCCGCGAGTCGCCCAGGTAGTCGTGCTCCCACACCAGTCGCAGCAACTGCTGGCGGGACAGCGCCTGTCCGGGCCGGCGGCTCAGCTCCAGGAGCAGCCGCAGCTCGGTGGGTGTCAGCTGCAGATCCTCGCCGTTCTTGGTGACCGTCATGGCCGCACGGTCGATGACGAGGGAACCGAACGTCGCCGAGTCGTTGGCCTCGCGCTCCCCGCGCCGCAGCACGGCCCTGATACGGGCGTCGAGCACCCGCCCCTGCACGGGCTTGACGACATAGTCGTCGGCGCCGGACTCGAGTCCGACCACGACGTCGATGTCGTCGCTGCGCGCGGTCAGCAGAATGATCGGCAGCTGGTCCGTGCGCCGGATGCGCCGGCACACCTCGAACCCGTCGATGCCGGGCAGCATCACGTCCAGCACGATCAGATCCGGCCGCTGCTCACGCAACAGCTTCAGACCGTCCTCGCCGGTGGCAGCGGTGGCCACCCGGTGTCCCTGGCGCGTCAAAGAGAGCTCCAGGGCCGTCCGGATGGCGTCGTCGTCCTCGATCAGCAACAGGGAAGGCACGAACGTCATTCTGGCCCATGGCGAGGGACTCTTTCGACAGTTGGAGCGCTCCCATCCATCTCCCGCACAGAAGGGGGCGCCCGAAGGGCATCCGCGCAGCCGTACCGCCCTCCTCTGTGACCGCGCTGTGATCGTGCCGTGACGCGCCTGGGGAGGGGCCCTGTGACAGGTCTGTGACAGTCGGCGGACACGGCCATGAAGTGGCCCGGGCAAGCTTTTCGACACAAGCAAGAGAGCACGACGGCAAGACAGCGACACAGCACGACGGAACGAACCGAAGAACCGGAACTCCACGACGGGGGGCGCGAGATGAACACGCTGCACAGCACCAGCACTAGCGCAGTTGTCACGCGGCTCCACGACGTCAGGGGTTCGGAGAAGTCCGGTGCCGTGAGCGGGCGGGGGTGCGCTCGCGGCACCGGGCGTCAGCACACCACGTACATGACGGTGGTTGACGCCTTCACGGGGGAGAGCGGCGGTAGCGGGGGAGCTCACGGGGGAGCCGCGTACAGGGAGGCCACGGGGGAACGTCGCTCGGTGTCGGAGGCGGAGTTCACCGCCTACGTCCAGGAGCGCCGCGCCTCCCTGTACGCAACCGCCTACCACCTGACCGGGGACCGCTTCGAGGCAGAGGACCTGCTGCAGAGCGCGCTGTTCTCGACGTACCGGGCCTGGGACCGGATCAGTGACAAGGCCGCGGTCGGGGGCTACCTCCGCCGCACCATGACCAATCTGCACATCAGCGCGTGGCGCCGCCGCAAGCTGAACGAGTACCCGACCGAGGAACTGCCGGAGACCGCCGGTGACACGGACGCGATGCGCGGCACCGAGCTGCGCGCCGTGCTGTGGCAGGCGCTGGCCCGGCTGCCCGAACTCCAGCGCACCATGCTGGTCCTTCGTTACTACGAGGGCCGCACGGACCCGGAGATCGCGGAGATCCTCGACATCAGTGTCGGCACGGTGAAGTCGAGCATCTGGCGGTCGCTGCGCCGGATGCGTGAGGACGAGGTCCTCAGCTTCGGCCGTGACGAGGAGGAGTCCTTCGGGGAGCTCGTCGCCTGAAGGTCTGTGGGGGGAGCGGGCAACCGGTAGTACCGGTTGGTACGGGGGAGCAGTACCGGGGGGAAAACCAACGGGGTCGGGGGACCCCTGAGGAGCACGGGGGAAACGAGAAAAGGTCCGGGCGGACGGGGGGTCCGCCTGGGCCTCTTTTCGTGTGGTGGCCCCTTTGGGCGAGTGGCCTCTTCGCGTGTCTCGGCGCAGGGCCCCTGACTACGCCGGTGTCGTGCAGCGTCCGTCGGCCGCCGCGGCCAGTCGGCCCAGGGCCTCGGCCTTGTCGCAGGGGTGGGCGCCCAGCGCGCTCTGCCGGGCCACGATCGAACGTTCGGCGCGCATCAGGCGCCAGCCGCGGCGCAGCAGGAACGGGACCGACTTGCGGCCCTCCCGCAGATCCCGCAGGAAACGGCGGCGGAACGTGGTCAGCGGGCCGCGCGACAGACACAGCGCGTCGGCCAGCATCCCCAGCTCCCGGCAGCGCTCGACGATCTCGGCGGCGAAGATGCCCTCCGCGATGAACAGCGGCGTCCGCTCGATGTGCAGCGCCTCCGCGCCGGTACGGGCGCTCAGCGCGATGTCGTAGACGGGAACGGTCGTACGTCCCGTACGGCACAGCTCCTCGATCGCCGCGACCGCGATGTCCGCGTCCCACGACTGCGGATGGTCCCAGTCGATGTCGGAACTGCCCTCGACCTGGGGGAGCGTCGGGTCGGTGCCCTCTTTGTAGAAGTCGTCGAGGCGGAGCACGGGAAGTCCGGAGTCGGCCGCGAGAAGGGACTTTCCAGAGCCGGAGGGGCCGCAGAGCAGCACCACACGGGTGGGTATCGGAGGATGGGAACCCAATTCTCTGTACCTTCTGTGACTCGGCCGGGCCACGCCGCGCTTCGGCAGGCCTCCGGAACATTATCCCGAAGGATTATCGGGGTTACGTCCGTATGTCTGTTGACCCTCACAGGGGAATCCGCCGCCATCGCCGCCCGGAACGGCATCCGGGTCAACTACTCTGCGTGCGAATCCCGTTGCTCTCCGCTCGCATTCGTTACGTTCACCGAAGAGGACATCCGATGGCGCGACACGCACACCAGCAGACCCCCCTGGCCCGCACCACCACGCGCATCGCCGTCGCGCTCGGGGTGGTCGCCGCCGGTGCGGCCGCCGCCGCGAGTCCGGCCGTCGCGGACACGGCCCCCGCCGTGGATCTGATGCGCACCCAGCCCACCTCGCTGGGCAACGTCGACCCGCAGGCGGGTCTGGGGGCTCTGACCGGCACGGTGGGATATGTCACCGGTCCGATCGCGGGCCTCAAGCCCAACCCGCTCGCCGGCACGGGGGTCGACCCGCTCGACAACGGGGTGGGTACCCAGCTCGCCGACTTCAAGCCGCTGTCCTCGCAGGCCCTGACGGGGCCGCTGGCGCAGGCGCGGTCGGTGGGGAGCGTGCCGGTGGTGGGGCAGGCGTTGGGGTCGCTGGGGGGTGCGTGAGTTGCCCCGTGTCCCACGACGGGGCACGGGGCAACACTCAGTAGGACGAGCCGGAGGCGCCGAGGGCGCCCGTCGGGTGCCAGACCGTCTTCGTCTCCAGGAAGGCCGTCAGGCGCTCGATGCCGGGCGTCCGCGAATAATCCACAGCCTGTGGACGGACGACCCGCTTCAGGTTGTCGGCCGCGGCGATCTCCAGCTCCTTCGCCAGTACGTCGTCCGCGCCCGCGAGGTCGATCGCGTTGACGTCCTGGTGCGCGGCGAGGGGCGCCGCGATCTCCGCCGTCTTTCCGGAGAGGACATTGACGACACCGCCCGGCAGGTCGGAGGTCGCCAGCACCTCGCCCAGCGACAGCGCCGGGAGCGGGGACTTCTCGCTCGCGATCACGATCACCGTGTTGCCGGTCGCGATCACCGGGGCGATCACCGAGACCAGGCCCAGGAAGGACGACTCCTGGGGCGCGAGGACGGTGACGACGCCCGTCGGCTCCGGGGTGGACAGGTTGAAGAACGGTCCCGCGACCGGGTTGCCGCCGCCCACCACCTGGGCGATCTTGTCGGTCCAGCCCGCGTACCAGACCCAGCGGTCGATCGCCGCGTCGACGACCGCGGCAGCCTTGGACTTCGACAGGCCCTCCGCGTCCGCGACCTCACGGACGAACTGGTCCTTGCGGCCCTCCAGCATCTCGGCGACGCGGTAGAGGATCTGACCGCGGTTGTACGCCGTCGCGCCGGACCAGCCGCCGAACGCCTTACGGGCGGCGACCACCGCGTCACGGGCGTCCTTGCGGGAGGAGAGGGGCGCGTTGGCCAGCCACTTGCCCTTGGAGTCGGTCACCTCGTACACCCGGCCGCTCTCGGAACGCGGGAACTTCCCGCCCACGTACAGCTTGTAGGTCTTGAAGACGCTCAGTCGCTGCTGCTCGGTCTTGTCGGTCTTCTCAGACATCGAGGTACGCCTCCAGGCCGTGGCGACCGCCCTCGCGGCCGAAGCCCGACTCCTTGTAACCGCCGAACGGCGAGGTCGGGTCGAACTTGTTGAACGTGTTGGACCAGATGACGCCCGCGCGCAACTTGCTCGCGACGGCGAGGATCCGGGAGCCCTTCTCGGTCCAGATGCCGGCGGAGAGGCCGTACTGGGAGTTGTTGGCCTTGGCGACGGCCTCGTCGGGGGTCCGGAAGGTGAGGACGGACAGGACCGGGCCGAAGATCTCGTCGCGCGCGATGGTGTGCGCCTGGGTGACGTTCGTGAAGAGCGTCGGGGCGAACCAGTAGCCGGAGGAGGGGAGTTCACAGGCCGGGGACCATCGCTCGGCGCCTTCGGCCTCGCCCTGCTCGACGAGCGAGGTGATACGGGACAGCTGCTCGGCGGAGTTGATCGCGCCGATGTCCGTGTTCTTGTCCAGGGGGTCGCCGAGGCGGAGGGTGGACAGGCGGCGCTTGAGCGAGTCCAGCAGCTCGTCGTGGATCGACTCCTGGACGAGGAGACGGGAGCCCGCGCAGCAGACCTGGCCCTGGTTGAAGAAGATGCCGGTGACGACGCCCTCGACGGCCTGGTCGATGGGGGCGTCGTCGAAGACGATGTTCGCGCCCTTGCCGCCGAGTTCGAGGGTGACCTTCTTGTCCGTGCCCGCGACCTGGCGGGCGATCGCCTTGCCGACGGCGGTGGAGCCGGTGAAGGCCACCTTGTTCACGTCGGGGTGCTCGACGAGCGCGGCGCCCGCGTCGCCGTATCCCGGAAGGATGTTGACGACGCCCTTGGGCAGGCCCGCCTGGCGGCAGATGTCCGCGAAGAACAGGGCGGACAGGGGGGTCGTCTCGGCGGGCTTGAGGACGACGGTGTTGCCGGTCGCCAGCGCCGGGGCGATCTTCCACGCCAGCATCAGGAGGGGGAAGTTCCAGGGGATGACCTGGCCCGCGACGCCCAGGGGGCGGGGGTTCGCGCCGAAGCCGGCGTGGTCGAGCTTGTCGGCCCAGCCCGCGTAGTAGAAGAAGTGCGCGGCGACCAGGGGGAGGTCGGCGTCGCGGGTCTCCTTGATCGGCTTGCCGTTGTCCAGGGTTTCCAGGACGGCGAGCTCGCGGGAGCGCTCCTGGATGATCCGGGCGATGCGGAAGAGGTACTTGGCGCGCTCGGAGCCTGGCAGGGCCGACCACTTCTCGAAGGCCCTGCGGGCGGCCTTCACGGCGCGGTCCACGTCCTCCGCGCCCGCCTGGGCGACCTCGGACAGGACCTCTTCGGTGGAGGGGGAGACGGTCTTGAAGACCTTGCCGTCCGCCGCCTCGGTGAACTCGCCGTCGATGAACAGGCCGTAGGAGGGCGCGATGTCGACGACGGAGCGGGACTCGGGCGCCGGTGCGTACTCGAAAGCGGATGCGGATGCGGATGCCATGGTGATCAGTCCACCGTCACGTAGTCGGGGCCGGAGTAGCGGCCGGTGGCCAGCTTCTGACGCTGCATCAGCAGGTCGTTCAGGAGCGAGGACGCGCCGAAGCGGAACCAGTGGTTGTCCAGCCAGTCCGCGCCCGCGGTCTCGTTCACCAGGACCAGGAACTTGATGGCGTCCTTGGTGGTGCGGATGCCGCCGGCGGGCTTCACGCCGACCTGGACGCCGGTCTGGGCGCGGAAGTCGCGGACCGCCTCCAGCATGAGGAGCGTGTTCGCCGGGGTCGCGTTGACGGCGACCTTGCCGGTCGAGGTCTTGATGAAGTCCGCGCCCGCCAGCATGCCGAGCCAGCTCGCGCGGCGGATGTTGTCGTACGTCGAGAGCTCGCCGGTCTCGAAGATGACCTTCAGGCGGGCGCTGGTCCCGCAGGCCTCCTTCACGGCGGTGATCTCGTCGTACACCTTCAGGTACTTGCCCGCGAGGAACGCCCCGCGGTCGATGACCATGTCGATCTCGTCGGCGCCGGCGGCGACCGCGTCGCGTACGTCGGCGAGCTTCACGTCGAGGGCCGCGCGGCCGGCCGGGAAGGCGGTGGCGACCGAGGCGACCTTCACGCCGGAGCCGGCGACGGCGTCCTTGGCGGTGGCCACCATGTCGGGGTACACGCAGACGGCCGCGGTGCTGGGCGTCGTACGGTCCGTGGGGTCGGGGTGGACCGCCTTGGCGCCGAGCGCCCGGACCTTGCCCGGGGTGTCCGCGCCTTCCAGCGTCGTCAGGTCGACCATCGAGATGGCGAGGTCGATGGCGTACGCCTTCGCGGTCGTCTTGATGGAACGGGTGCCGAGCGAGGCGGCGCGCGCCTCCAGGCCGACCGTGTCGACGCCGGGGAGCCCGTGGAGGAAGCGGCGCAGCGTGCTGTCCGACGCGGTTACGTCGCCGAGTGCGGGTGCAGTGGTGGGCATGGTCACGAGCTGAGCATATCTACGCGCGTAGCGGCTGTACAGCCCCGGGGGTGGGTGTGGGGGAGTGCACGCCCGGGCGTTTCCCGCCGCCCCTACCCTCCCCAAGCTCTCGGCTCCGCTCGAGCGGGGGGACTCCATAATCCCAGGGGCTCCGCCCCTTCGACCCCACCGGGGGTCCCCCTGCACCCCCGGCGGGGCTCCGCCCCTGCACCCCACCGGGGCTGCCGCCCGCGGCCCCGGTGGGGCTGCGCCCCGGTCATCCCACGGGGGCTGCCGCCCCGGACCCCCTCGGGGTCATGCCCCCGGCCCCCCCCTCGGGGCTCAGCCCCTGCACCCCGTCAGGGGCTCCGCCCCTGGATCTCCGCATCGCCCGGAGGGCTTGCCCTCGAACGCCGGGGGCACCGAGGCTTTTAGGGGCGCGGGGAACTGCGCGACCGGCCCCCACTCGCCCGCGGCCGGGCGACCAGGAGTGGCCGGGGATTCGGGGCGAAGCCCCGCCCGGGCGCGGGGACCGTGCGATCCGTTCTCATCGACCCCGGGGGGCAAGGCACTCGGCCCGGATGGGGATTCGGGGCGCAGCCCCGTCCCCAGGGGCGCGGGGAACTGCGCGATCAGCCCGCGTCCACCCGCAGACGAACGAATCCCCGCCCGTCCGTGGCGACGCCGCGGCGTGGGGCGGGGGTGAAGGAAGTGTTCAGGGGGCGTCGGGCAGAATCGGAGGCATGACGACCCCGGATGACCAGCCACCCCTGCCGGACGCCTCGCGACCCGAGTCGCAGGACCGGATCTACCGGTCGCACGCCGGTATCGCGGGCGGCGTACTGCTGCTCGCCATCACGGGCTGGCTCGGCATCGACGCGCTGGTCTCCGGTCACGGCCGCACCCCCTGGCTGGCACTCGCCGCACTGATCCTCCTGGTTCCGCTGGTGGCCGCCTTCACCCTGCGCCCCGCCGTCTACGCCAACGAGGACCGGCTGCGCGTGCGTAACCCGTTCCGTGTCGTCGTGCTGCCCTGGAGCAAGGTCGCCTCACTGCGCTCCGGGTACTCCAACGAGGTGGTCGACGCCGAGGGCACCAAGTTCCAGCTCTGGGCGATCCCCGTCTCCCTGCGCGCCCGCAAGGCCGCGGCCCGACGGCAGGCGCGCAGCGCCGCCGCCGACAGCAGCGGCCGCACCTCCTCGGTGGCGAGCGGGCCCACCCGTTCGCACTCCGACCAGGTCATGGACGACCTGCGCGAACTCGCCGAGGCCCGGGCGGCCTCGGAGGGCGCGCAGGGCGAGGTGAGCGTGCGGTGGGCGTACGAGGTCATGGGTCCCGCGCTCGCGGGGGCCGTGGTCCTGGTGATCCTGCTGGCGGTGGGGTAGCCACCCCGGCTGCCGCACGCGGGCCCCGTATCCGCTCTCGGTGTCCGCTCCCGGCTCGTCCCGGCCCGTCACGGCGCGCTCGGCCACACCAACGCCATGTACGCGCTCCAGTACGCCGAACTCAGCAGCGCCGCGGTCACGGCGAGGGCCCGGAAGCGGGGTGAGGCGCGGGACAGATGGAGGGCCAGCGGGAGCAGGAGCGGGAAGCCGGGCAGGAGGAAGCGGGCACGGGGGAAGTAGACGCCGCCGCTGCCCAGCACGATCAGCAGCAGGACGCCGGTGAAGACCAGCAGAGGGAGCGGCTGCCGGTCCCAGGCGCACAGGGCGTAGAGGACCACGGACACGATCAGCGTGAGCGTCACCATCACCAGGAACAGCTCCGGCCTGGAGTCCTGCGAGAGGACCTCCCGCACACGGCGCAGGGTCTCCGCGCCGCCGTCCCAGTCGTTGTGCCACAGCCGCTGCACGGCGAAGTAGCCGTCCCATCGGCCCAGGCGCACGCCCACCCAGCCGACGTAGGCGAACCAGCCCGCCGGGGCGAGGGCCGCGGCCGCGAGGACGCGGGGCGAGAAGCGGTGCCGCAGGGAGAGCAGGGCCGTGACGGTGACCGCGGCCGCCGCCGCGATGCCCGTCGGGCGGGTCAGGCCCGACAACGACGCCAGGGTGCCCGCCCAGAGCCAGCGGCCGGTGAGCACCGCGTACAGCGACCAGGCGGCGAACGCCGTGAAGAGGGACTCCGTGTAACCCATCCACTGGACCAGGCCGACCGGAAGAGCCGCCCACAGGAACGTCAGCAGCAGGGCCACGCGCCGGCCGTGGAGATGGTGGCCGACGGCGAAGACCCCCCACGCGGCGAGGAAGGAGGCGACGATCGAGATCGCCAGGCCCGTCGTGGCGCGCGTACCCGGGGTCAGGACCGCGGCCGCCTTGACCAGCAACGGGTACAGCGGGAAGAACGCGAGGTTGTTCGCGTCGTACCGGGTGCCCAGGTGGTGGGTGTAGCCGTGCTGGGCGATGCCCAGGTACCAGTCCGCGTCCCACTGCGTGGCCAGGACGGGCCACACGCCATGGTGTTGATGGTGCGCCCACTGGGTGAGGAGCAGCAGACTCACGAGGCGTACGGCCCCGTAGGCGAGCAGGGCGGGGGCCGCCCGGCGCAGCTGGGTGCGGAGGGAGCACAGGATGCCTGTGCTCCTACTCGTCCCCGTGCCCGTACTCGCGTTCGTGTTCGCGTTCGTGGGGAATTCGCCGGGAGCGTTCCGGGGTGGGGACGATGTCGGCCGGGAAGCGGTCGAGGACACGCGGCAGCTCCTGGTGCTCG
Source organism: Streptomyces sp. GbtcB7 (assembly GCF_019091445.1). Taxonomy (NCBI): domain Bacteria; kingdom Bacillati; phylum Actinomycetota; class Actinomycetes; order Kitasatosporales; family Streptomycetaceae; genus Streptomyces; species Streptomyces sp. GbtcB7. The sequence continues at coordinate 8,115 of NZ_JAGXJM010000029.1, read as the reverse complement.
GCGGTGCGCTACCGCCAACCGTTCCTCGGTCGGATGGTGGCGCACCGGAGCGCTGCGTCAACTGCCGGGCGGAAATCACCCGTACGTGGCTGGGTCCTGGGCTCGGGCCCTCGCGGAGGCGCGGGATCCGAGATGCGGGATCCGAGGCGTGGGATCAGATGCCGGCCGCCGCCGACAGGTCCCGCTTGATCCCCGCGAGCAGCTCGGCGGCCTTCGCGTGGGCCGTGGGCAGCTCGGCGTGCGAGCCGACCGGGACCACGACCTCCAGGTAGCACTTCAGCTTCGGCTCGGTGCCGCTGGGGCGGACGATGGCGCGGGCGCCGTCCAGCGTGTAGCGCAGCCCGTCGGTCGGCGGCAGCGTGTCCGTGCCCTTCGTCAGGTCCTCGGACCTGGTGATGGACAGGCCCGCCAGCTCCGTCGGGGGCTGCTCGCGCAGCCGGCCCATCGCGTTCGCGATGACCGACAGGTCCTCCACCCGGACCGAGAGCTGGTCGGTGGCGTGCAGACCGTGCGCCACGGCGATGTCGTCGAGGAGATCGAGGAGGGTGCGGCCCGCGTCCTTCAGCTCGGAGGCGAGTTCCGTGATGAGCAGGGCCGCGGTGATGCCGTCCTTGTCGCGTACGCCGTCCGGGTCGACGCAGTATCCGAGCGCTTCCTCGTAGCCGTAGCGCAGGCCCTCCACCCGGGCGATCCACTTGAAGCCGGTGAGGGTCTCCTCGTAGGGGAGGCCCGCCTTCTCGGCGATCCGGCCGAGGAGGGAGGAGGAGACGATCGACTCCGCGAAGGTGCCGCGCGCGCCGCGGTTCACCAGGTGCTGGGCGAGCAGCGCGCCGACCTCGTCGCCGCGCAGCATGCGCCAGTCGGCACCGTCCCTGACGGCCACCGCGCAACGGTCGGCGTCCGGGTCGTTGGCGATGATCAGATCGGGGTCGCTCTCGCGGGCCTTCGCGAAGGCCAGGTCCATCGCGCCGGGCTCTTCCGGGTTGGGGAAGGCGACGGTGGGAAAGTCGGGGTCCGGTTCCGCCTGCTCGGCGACGAGCACGGGCTCCGGGAAACCGGCCCGGGCGAAGGCGGCGAGCAGGACGTCCTTGCCGACACCGTGCATCGCCGTGTAGACGGTGCGGGCGGTGCGGGGGGAGTCCTGGGCGAGGACGGCGTCCGTACGGGCCAGGTAGGCGTTCAGGACGCCCTCGTCGAGGGTCTCCCAGCCGGAGTCCGGGCGGGGGACGTCGGCGAGGCTGCCGACGGCGGCGATCTCGGCGGCGATCTCGGCGTCCGCCGGGGGGACGATCTGCGAACCGTCGCCCAGGTAGACCTTGTAGCCGTTGTCGCGGGGCGGGTTGTGGCTGGCGGTGACCTCCACGCCGGCCGCGGCGCCGAGATGCCGTATGGCGTACGCCAGGACGGGCGTGGGCAGGGGGCGGGGGAGGACGGCGGCGCGCAGGCCCGCGCCCGTCATCACCGCGGCGGTGTCGCGGGCGAAGTCGGCGGACTTGTGGCGGGCGTCGTAGCCGATGACGACGAGGCCGTCCGTCTCGCCCTGCTTCCTGAGGTACGCGGCCAGGCCGGCGGCGGCACGGATGACCACCGCGCGGTTCATGCGCATCGGGCCCGCGCCGAGTTCGCCCCGGAGGCCGGCGGTGCCGAACTGGAGGGTGCCGCTGAAGCGTGCGGTGAGCTCGGGGACGTCCTTGGCGGCGATGAGCTCGGCGAGTTCCTCGCGGGTCTCCGGGTCGGGGTCCTCGGCGAGCCACGCCTCGGCCCGTGCGATGAGTTCGTCCTGCACGTCGGGTGAACCTCTCTGTTTGTGCTGCCCTTGCTTGTGCACCCGGCCAGGGGGTGGGTGTGTCGGCTGCGGGCCGGTGGGGGCTGGTCGCGCAGTTCCCCGCGCCCCTGAAGGGGCGCTGCGCGCACCCTCCAGCCCGTCCGGCGTTTGAGGACGAGGCCGTTCAGGCCGATGGGGGTCTGGGGGCGGAGCCCCCAGGGATGGGACGGGTAGGGGCGGCGGGGGCGATGAAGCCCTACAGGCGGTCCAGGACCTGGGTGAGGAGGGCGCCCATGCGGGTCGCGGAGTCGCGGCCCGCCTGGAGGACCTCCTCGTGGTTGAGAGGCTCGCCCGTCATACCGGCGGCGAGGTTGGTGACGAGGGAGATACCCAGAACCTCCGCACCGGCCTCACGCGCGGCGATCGCTTCGAGAACCGTCGACATGCCGACGAGGTCCGCGCCGAGGACACGGGCCATCCGGATCTCAGCCGGCGTCTCGTAGTGCGGCCCGGTGAACTGCGCGTAGACGCCCTCCTCCAGGGTGGGGTCGACCTCCTTGCAGAGGGCGCGCAGCCGCGGCGAGTACAGGTCGGTGAGGTCGACGAAGTTCGCCCCGACGATCGGGGACGTCGCCGTCAGGTTGATGTGGTCGCTGATCAGCACCGGCTGGCCGGGGCGCATGTCGGCGCGCAGACCACCGCAGCCGTTGGTGAGCACGATGGTCTTGCAGCCCGCGGCGACGGCGGTACGCACGCCGTGCGCGACGGCGGCGACCCCGCGGCCCTCGTAGTAGTGGGTGCGGCCGAGGAAGACCAGGGCCCGCTTGTCACCGACCTTGTACGAGCGGATCTTGCCGCCGTGCCCCTCGACCGCCGGCGGGGGGAACCCGGGCAACTCGGTGACCTGGAACTCGGCCTCGGGGGTGCCGAGGGCGTCCACGGCCGGAGCCCAGCCGGAGCCCATCACGAGCGCGACGTCGTGGGTCTCGGCGCCCGTGAGCTCCCGCAGGCGGGTGGCGGCGGCGTCGGCGGCGGCGTGGGGGTCGCCCTGGATGTCGTCCGGAAGAAGAGATGCGTTCACGCGCATGAGGGTAGCTGGTCCAGGCCTACGCGCGTAGATGACAGAGGTCACGGTCTTGCGATCGTTGTCTTGTCGTTTCCAACGAAGGGGTGGGAACGGGGTGGACCGGCGTTCCCCACCAGGGGTGCCCTCGGCAGGGCCGCCCGGAGCGCGGAAGGGCCCCTCAGCAGGGACGCTTGCGCAGTTCCATCACATAGTCGTGGGGCGCGCCCGCCGACTCCGCCGCGTCGGCGATCTCACCGAGGTAGCGCGCGGAGGGGAGTCCGCCCTCGTACCCGTTCAGTACGTACACCCACGCGGGTTCCTCGCCCTCCAGCGTGTGCACCCGTACGCGCATCCGGCGATATATGTCGAGGCCCACGCCCTCCCAGCGGTCCATGGAGTCCTCGTCCAGGGGGGCGATGTCGTACAGCGCCACGAAGACCTGCGAGCGGGGGGCCTCGACGAGGGTCACCAGCGCGCCTTCCCAGCCCATGTGCTCGCCCCCGAACGTCAGCCGCCAGCCGTTCAGCCAGCCCGTGGCGCGCAGCGGCGAGTGCGGGGCGCGGCGCGTCATGAGCCGCGGGTCGAGATTGCCGGCGTACGCGGCGTAGAGCGACATGAGGTCGAGGGTACGGCAGGGAACACAGGAGCCTCTTGCGTAACAGAACGCATAAGCGCATAACGGAGGAGCACATAACGGAAGGGGCTCGGATAGGGGCGGGCGCGGCCCCCGGGCGGAAGCATCTTGAAGCGTGCGGGACAATGGAGTACGTGACTCGGATCGTGATCATCGGTGGCGGACCCGGCGGATATGAGGCGGCGCTGGTTGCCGCCCAGCTCGGCGCGGAGGTGACCGTCGTCGACTGCGACGGTCTGGGCGGGGCGTCGGTGCTCACCGACTGCGTGCCGTCGAAGACCCTTATCGCGACGGCCGAGGTGATGACCACCTTCGACTCGTCGTACGAGGAGCTGGGGATCATCGTCGCCGACGACACCCCTCCCGCGGAGCAGGCGGCCCGGGTCGTCGGCGTCGACCTCGGGAAGGTCAACCGGCGTGTGAAGCGGCTCGCGCTCGCGCAGTCGCACGACATCACGGCCTCCGTGACGCGGGCCGGCGCGCGGGTGCTGCGCGGGCGTGGGCGACTGGAGGGCATGCAGTCCCTGGACGGCTCGCGCAAGGTCGTCGTACGGGCCGCGGACGGGACCGAGGAGACGCTCGTCGCCGACGCGGTGCTGATCGCCACCGGCGGGCATCCGCGTGAGCTGCCCGACGCACAGCCGGACGGCGAGCGGATTCTGAACTGGACGCAGGTCTACGACCTCGACGAGCTCCCGGAGGAGCTCATCGTCGTCGGTTCCGGCGTCACCGGTGCCGAGTTCGCCGGTGCCTACCAGGCGCTCGGGTCGCGCGTCACGCTCGTCTCCAGCCGTGACCGCGTGCTGCCGGGCGAGGACCCGGACGCCGCCGCCGTGCTGGAGGACGTGTTCCGGCGCCGTGGCATGAACGTCATGGCCCGCTCCCGCGCCGAGTCCGCCAAGCGGGTCGGCGACCGGGTCGAGGTCACGCTCTCCGACGGCCGGGTCATCAGTGGCTCGCACTGTCTGATGGCCGTCGGCGCCATCCCGAACAGCAGCGGAATGGGTCTGGAGGAGGCCGGGGTCAGGGTCAGGGACTCCGGGCACATCTGGACCGACAAGGTCTCCAGGACCACCGCCCCGGGCGTGTACGCCGCCGGTGACGTGACGGGCGTCTTCGCCCTCGCCTCCGTCGCGGCGATGCAGGGACGTATCGCCATGTACCACTTCCTGGGCGACGCGGTCGCTCCGCTGAACCTGAAGACCGTCTCGTCCAACGTCTTCACCGACCCCGAGATCGCCACCGTCGGCTACTCGCAGGCCGACGTGGACGCGGGCAAGATCGACGCCCGGGTCGTCAAGCTGCCCCTGCTGCGCAACCCGCGCGCCAAGATGCAGGGCATCCGGGACGGCTTCGTCAAGATCTTCTGCCGCCCCGGCACCGGGATCATCGTCGGTGGCGTGGTCGTCGCGCCGCGCGCCTCGGAACTGATCCATCCCATCTCGATCGCGGTCGACAACAATCTGACGGTCGAACAGATCGCGAACGCGTTCACCGTCTATCCCTCCCTTTCGGGCTCGATCGCCGAGGTCGCACGGCAGTTGCACACCCGCAAGGCGGGCGACGAAGTCTGACGCCCCACCCCGACTTCCCGCTGGTCACGGGGAGTTGTCGACCATTCGTACGGCATAGGCGGAGCGAGTAGGCGCGTATACCACTTCGCGTACTGCCATGCGAACAACTTCTGTTATTCGGCGCAAACTGCTGAAAGCAGACGGTCGTTGGGGTTACTGTCAGTTTCGTGTTCGCTGCAGAACGTCGCCAATTGATCCTCGAAATGGTGCGAGCGAACGGGGCCGTGTCGCTCCGTGAGCTCGCCCGCGTCGTCCAGACCTCCGAAGTGACCGTACGGCGGGACGTGCGCGCACTGGAGGCAGAAGGACTCCTCGACCGCCGGCATGGCGGTGCGGTATTGCCGGGCGGGTTCACGCGGGAGTCCGGCTTTCCGCAGAAATCGCATCTCGCGACCGCCGAGAAGACGGCCATCGCCGATCTCGCCGCGGGTCTCGTCGAAGAGGGCGAGGCCATCGTGGTGGGCGCGGGCACCACTACGCAGGAGCTGGCGCGCCGGCTCGCGCGGGTGCCCGGGCTGACCGTCGTCACCAACTCTCTGTTGGTGGCGCAGGCGCTGGCCCATGCCAACCGCGTCGAGGTCGTGATGACCGGCGGTACCCTGCGCGGTTCCAACTACGCCCTGGTCGGCAGCGGCGCCGAGCAGTCCCTCCAAGGGCTGCGGGTCTCGCGGGCCTTCCTCTCCGGCAGTGGGCTCACCGCCGAGCGCGGGCTGTCCACCTCCAACATGCTGTCGGCGTCCGTCGATCGCGCGTTGGTGCAGGCCGCCGCGGAGGTCGTCGTCCTCGCCGACCACACCAAGCTCGGCACCGACACCATGTTCCAGACGGTGCCGACCGATCTGATCACCCGCCTGGTCACGGACGAGCCGCCGGCGCACGACGACCGAGCGGTCACCGAACTGCAGGCCCTGGCGGACCAGGGCGTACAGATCGCGGTGGCCGGGCAGTCGGGCGCCGGCACGGGAGGGGATACGGTCCCGGCGGGGCGCCAGCCGCGCCGGGACATGCCCCTCCCCGGTCCGCGCCGCGGCCAGGTGCCGGGTGCGGGACCGCAGTTGCGCAGCGCTACCGTCCTGGGCGAGCAGTCCCCGGGAGAGCGGGCGCGAGTGGCGGATTTGCGCCGCCGCTGACCGACTCGACCGGCGTGCACCCCCATGGGCCGTATGGCGTACGCCGGGCACCCTCCACTCGGCCGTCCCCCGGCCGCGCTACGGGGAAGCGGCCCAGCTCACGGCGTACGGGTGCGGTTTGTCCGCATGCGTCCCGGCTTGCGACGGCTCCTCGTCCACCCGCAACCTGTCCCTGACACGGCGACGGGAGGCGGTGACGCACAGGTGAACGACGGATCGCGCCGTTCGCACCGGCGACGGATGCGGTACGTCGTCCTGGGGAGCCGGCCCGCCCGCGGGTCCGCCCGCGGGGTGAAGGCGGTGGCACGGGCCCGTACGGCGGGGACGGCGATCCGGCGTGCCGCGGAGCGCGACGACGTGCCGGTGAACCAGGGGCTTCGGGTGGCCGCGGCGTACGGATGGCGGCTGCTGGTGCTCGGGGTGGCCGTGTACGCGGCCTTCAAGGTCCTGGGCCGGTTGCAACTGGTCGCCGTGGCGCTGTTCCTCGCGCTGGTGGTGACCTCGGTGCTGCGTCCCCTGGCCGATCTGCTGGCGCGGCGCATGCCCCGGTCCCTGGCCGTCGTGGTGAGCGTGGTGGGCAGTCTGGTGCTGATGCTCGGGCTGCTGGCGCTGGTCGGCAGCCTGGTCGCGGGCGAGTCGGACCAGTTGGGGCAGCAGTTCGCCGGGGGCATCGGGCGGATTCAGCGGTGGCTGGAGGGCCCTCCCTTCCGCGTCCGCCACACCGTGCTGTCGAACCTTCAGGGCAAGGTGACGACGTACGTCAAGGAGCACCGCTCCACACTGATCAGCAGCGCGCTCAGCGGTGCCGGGCGGGCGGTGGAGGTGCTGACCGGGGCGGTCCTCGCGCTGTTCTGCTCGCTGTTCTTCATCCACTCCGGGGACAGGTTCTGGCACTGGTTCCAGGGCCTGCTCCCCGAGAGCGCCCGGGATCCCTGGGGCCGCGCGGGACGGGTCGCGTGGCGGACGTTCGCCGGGTACACCCGCGGCATCATCATCGTGGCCGCCACCAACGCCGTACTGGTCGGGATCGCCCTGTTCGCGCTGCGCGTGCCGTTGGCCCTGCCGTTGACGTTGCTGGAGTTCTTCGCCGCGTTCATCCCGCTGGTGGGCTCCCCCATCGCGCTGGCCGTGGCCACGGTCGTCGCGCTGGCCTCACGGGGGCCGGTCATCGCGCTCGTGGTGCTCGCCATGATCGTGGTCGTCGGCCAGATCGAGGGCCATGTCCTGCACCCCCTCGTGCTGAGCTGGGCGGTCCGGCTGCACCCGGTGGTCGTGGCCCTGTCCGTCATCTCGGGCGGGATCCTCGCCGGAGTGATCGGCGCGGTCGTCGCCGTCCCGATGGTGTCGGTCGCCTGGTCCGTAATCAGCGAGATCCGAACCCGCCCCGCCCCGGATCATCCCGGCCGCTCACCTGGCTGAGGCGACGAATTCTCCGGCGTGGAGCCGGGGCGGGGGCGGGGGGAGAGAGACGGTCTGTGGGTCGCGACCGGGTGAGGTGGTCTGTAGGTCGCGGCTGGGGAGGCGGCCTGCGGCCGGGAGGATGGTCTGCGGCCTGCCGCCGGGAGAGGCGTTCTGTGGGTCGCCGCGGGGAGGACGGTCTGCGGGCCGTCGCGATCAGCGAGGTGCGGGTCCGGCGCGGGCCGGACCGTCCCGGTCGCCCGCCGGCTGAGGTGACGATTTCCCCGGCCCGCGGCGGGGCGAGACGGTCTGCGGCCTGCGGCTGGGTGAGGCGGTCTGCGGGTCGCGGCTGGGGGAGGCGGTCTGCGGCGTGCCGCCGGGAGGACGGTCTGCGGGCCGTCGCGATCAGCGAGGTGCGGGTCCGGCCCGAGCCGGGCCTTCCCGGCCGCTCGCCCGGCTGAGGCGACGATTTCCCCGGTCCCCGGTCCCCGGTCCCCGGTCCCCGGTCCCCGGTCCCCGGTCCCCGGTCCCCGGTCCCCGGTCCCCGG